>JAYVJS010000431.1:0-12420 GCA_043769075.1 Gemmatimonadota bacterium
GATCTTCTGCCAATCCGGATAGTGGCGAAGACAACTTTCGGGCGCGATTTCGGCGTCGGATGAGACCAGGGCGTGGAGGCCTTCAGGGGCGGTCCGCTGCTGGGCTTGGATCATCAGCGAACGTTGCCGGTCCGGTGAGAGCGACTGGATGGTCGCGGCGTCGACGACGACGAGGTGATAGGGGCCGGTTACCGAGGCAGGAATCCAGTGCCCGAGCATGACGACAAAAGCTTCACATTGACCGCTCAAAGACTCCGAAGCCAAAGTGCCTTCGATCTTGGTCGCGGCTGACGTGTCCCCCAGGAGACAGTGGATTTCGAGGTCGTGGGCGGCCAGGAGATACACCGCCCGCTCGGCCCCCGCTCCGATAATCAGTCCCCGGTCGCCGGGCTCGAGGCGGCGGAGGACCTGCGCCACGGGGTCATTGGCGGACATTCCCCAATGGCTGGGTGAACGCTGAGCTTCCCGCAATGGGAGGATCTTCGATCGCCATTTCCGAAACGAGGGGAGTTTGAGCCGGTCGATGATCTGTTGATCGACCGTTTCTTGCATCAGCATCTCGGTCAGCACCAACTGGTCACTTCGGGCTCCGTGCAGTTCGCTGGCTGCGTCGTCGCCCAGTCGCATCAGCTCTTCCCGAGACAACGAATCTTTGTAGTCCTCAATGCGCTGCATCAGGTAGGCGCGGTACTGTTGCTCAAGGGACGGCAACGACCGGACCCGCCGCGCCGGGGCGGCGGGTTCTTTGGCGTCGAGTTGAGTCGCGGTGCGCACGATGAGCGAAGGGGGTCGGATTGCCTGAAGTATAAGCCTAACCGCCTAACTGTGGAGGGGGGGCCTCAACCGGGGTCGATTCGGAGGATCGCCCCCTTGAGGTACCCGGTCTCGGGGATGGTCAGGACCTCGGGGTGGTCGGACGGCTGACCCAAATGCTCAACCATGGTGACCCGGCGCCCGCTGTCTCTGGCCGCTTCGCCGAGCATCTGACGGAATTCGGGCCACCGGACGTGGTAGGAGCAAGAGGCGGTGACCAGGTGGCCTCCGGGGCCGACCAGGCGGATCGCCCGGAGGTTGATGTCCTTGTAGCCTTTCAGCGCTTGGGGGACCGACCCCTTGTTCTTGGCAAAGGCCGGCGGATCGACGACCACGACGTCGAACCGTTCCTTGGCTCGGTCGAGGTCACGAAGCCCCTCGAATGCATCGCTCTCGACCCACGCGAGGTTGGTAAAGCCGTTGAGGCTCGCGTTGGCCTGGCCTCGGGTCAGGGCTTCGGCGCTCACGTCCATTGCGATGACCGCCCGGGCTTGGCGGGCCAAATGAAGGGCAAACGAACCATGGTAGCTGAAGCAGTCGAGCCCGCGACCCCCCAGCGGCATGAGTTGGCCGGCCCGGAGCCGATTGGCCCGTTGGTCAAGGAAGGCCCCAGTTTTTTGGCCGGACCACGGGGCGGCGAGGTACTCGATCGGCCCTTCTCGGACCTGGATGTCCTCGGGGACCGTTCCATGTAGGAGGACGATTTCCTGGGCGAGGCCCTCGCGTCGGCGGACATTGGGGTCGTGCCGAGCCAAAACACCCTCGGGCACAAGCACTTCGAGGAGAGCCGCGAGGATATCGGCGCGACAGGTCTCGAGGCCGGCGCTCAGGATTTGGATCACGACCCACCGATCGTACCGATCGACGACGAGGGAGGGGAGGCCGTCAGCTTCTCCGTGGACGACCCGATAGGCGGTGGCATCGATTCCGAACCTCCGGGCGAGGGCCCGCTGGATTCGCTCGCGCCACCAGGTTCGGTCGATCCTGGCATCCGGCCGGCGATCCAGCAGGCGGAGGCGGATTTCCGAGGCTGGGGAGTAGAGTGCCCGGCCGATCGGCTTCCCGCGATGATCCGAGACGGTCACGATCCCTGGTGTCGTTTCGTCCGTGGTGACCTCGCTGGCGAAGATCCACGGGTGGCCTTCTGCCCAACGTTCGGCGCCTCGTTTGGTAACTCGAACTTCCTGCACGGCGTGGCCCTCGTGGGGATCGGTGGTCCCAATCTAGCCGCCTGGCTTGGTTCGTCCGTATCTTCGTGGGAGTCGGTTAGACAGAATCAACGAGGTTCTCCATGGTGTTGTATATCGGTCCGGATGTCGTGGCGCCCCTTGCCTCGCTTCTCGCGGCGATTGGGGGGGCTATCCTCCTGTTCTGGCGCCAGGTCAAGGCCTTCCTCCGCCGGGTCGGGGGGTGGTTTGGGCGGTGATCCGCCCCGCCCCGCAGGTGGCGTGGTCTGGCTGACCGGGCTCTCGGGATCGGGCAAGACCACGATTGCGTCGGCCCTGGTGGCGCGGTTTTCTGAGCTCGGTATCGCGGCCGAACTTCTGGATGGGGATGCGATCAGGCGGGCAGCCGGGCGGATTGGGTTCTCGCGGGAGGACCGTCGTCAGCAGGTCGAGGCCGTGGGTGCGGCCGCAGCCGGGCTCGAGCAGCTCGGCCGGGTTGTCGTGGCGGGGCTGATTTCGCCCTATCAAGCCGACCGCGACGCGGTCCGGCGGAAATGCCGGCGCTTTGTCGAGGTGTATGTCGCGACGTCGCTGGCCGAGTGCGAGCGCCGCGACCCAAAGGGGCTCTACGCGAGGGCCCGGGCCGGGGCCCTCGCTCAGTTCACCGGGGTCGACGATCCGTACGAAGCGCCTCCAAGCCCCGAAGTGACGATTCCGACCGGACTCTCGGTGATCGAGGCGGTTGGGTTGATCGAGGCGCGGTTCCGGGCCCTCGCCTAACCCCAGATCAGGGTCGGTTCGGTCGACGCTTCGATCTGCGCTTTGGTCCAGCCGGGAAGCAACTCGACGACCCTCAGGCCAGCGGGTGTGACGTCAAGCACGCATCGCTCGGTGATGATCCGATTGACGCAGCGCTCGCCGGTGAGGGGGAGCGAGCATTTCTTGAGGATTTTGGGGCTGCCTTTGGCGGTGTGTTCCATCACGACGATGACGCGACGGGCTCCGGCCACCAGGTCCATTGCTCCGCCCATGCCCTTGACCATTTTGCCGGGGATCATCCAATTGGCGATATCGCCGGTCTCGGAGACTTGCATCGAGCCGAGAAAGGTCATCGCCACGTGGCCGCCGCGAATCATCCCGAACGAGGTGGCGCTGTCGAAATAGCTGGTGCCCGGTAGCTCGCTGACTGTTTCCTTCCCTGCGTTGATCAGATCGGCATCTTCCTCTCCGGCGAGGGGATACGGGCCGACGCCGAGCATCCCGTTTTCAGACTGGAGTACGACGGTTGCTCCGGGCGGAATGGCATTGGCGATCATGGTTGGGATCCCGATGCCCAGGTTGACGTAGTACCCAGTTTCATCGTTGAGGCTCAGCAGTTCTTGCGCCGCACGGTTGACGATGTCGAGCCGAATATCGTCGCTCATCGGGCCCTTACCGTTCGCCGTTCGATCAATTTCTCTTTCGACTGGCGTTGGAAGATTCGTTGGACGAAGATCGCTGGGGTGTGGACCGCGTCCGGCTCGATCTCGCCGGGCTCAACGAGGTGTTCGACCTCGGCGATGGTGATGCGGCCGGCTGTGGCGGCCATCGGGTTGAAATTGCGGGAGGTCTTCCGGAATTGCAGGTTGCCGAACCGGTCGCCTTTGTAGGCTCGGACGAGGGCGTAATCACCGGTGATCCCGCGTTCCATCAGGTAGCGGCGTCCGTCGAACTCGCGGACCTCTTTGCCTTCCGCGACCAGCGTCCCGACACCGGTGGGTGTGAAGAAGGCTGGAATCCCAGCCCCGCCGGCTCGCATCCGCTCCGACAGCGTTCCCTGAGGGATCAATTCAACTTCCAACTGTCCCGACAACATTTGTTTTTCAAACACTTCGTTTTCGCCGACGTAGCTCGACATCATCTTCTTCACCTGGCCATTCTTGAGCAAATGAACGAGCCCGTGGGTTGAAGTCCCGGCGTTATTGCTGACGATGGTGAGGCCGGTGACGCCGAGGTCGCGGACGGCCATGATGCATTCATCGGGGACCCCGCAGAGCCCGAAACCGCCGACGAGGAGCATGGCTCCGTCGGGGATGTCGGCGCAGGCGGCCCTGGCATCGGGAAAGACTTTATTCACGTGACCATGCTCCGACCGGTTCGGGTGTCTGAAGATAATGGCCTCCGGCAGCCGGGGTCACGGGGCGAGCCACCCTCGGAGTACCGCCGAAGCCGCTTCGAGCCGCGGCAGATCGATGCCGGTGCGGCCCCCAAACAACCGGACCAAGGCCTCGGTGGCGACGTTGCCGGTGGCTCCGGGGGCGAAGGGGCAGCCGCCGATCCCTCCGGCGGATCCGTCGAACGCGGTGATTCCCGACTGGGCCGCCGCTGCAGCGTTTTCGACCGCGCGGCCGAAGGTGTCGTGGAAATGCAGCGTAAGCCGCTCGGCTCCAACCCGGGGTAACAGGTGCTCGAGTAGGCCGAGGACTTCGCCTGGGGTGGCCTTTCCAATCGTGTCCCCGATCGAGAGTTCCGTGCATCCGAGGTCGAGCAAGGCCTCGCAGACTGCAAGCACCGCCTTCGGCTCGATCGGCCCCTCGTAGGGACAGTGCCAGGCGGTCGAGACATAGCCTCGGACCGGGACCGACGATGCTTGGACGACCGGGCGGAATCGTGCCATTGATTCGGCGATCGTCGCATTGATGTTCTTCTTGGTGAAGGACTCGCTGGCCGCCGTGAACACGGACACTTTGTCGACCTTCGCCGCCAGTGCCCGTTCGAGACCCACGTGGTTGGGGACCAAAGCGGAATAGATCACGCCGGGGTGCCGAGTTATTCTGGAAAACACTTCGGCGGCATCTGCGAGTTGGGGCACCCATGTCGGCGACACGAACGAACTGACTTCGATTTCGCCGAACCCGGCTGCCGACAGAGCGTCGACAAAGGCGACCTTGACCGCCGTGGGGATGACGGTCTTCTCGTTTTGGAGTCCGTCGCGCGGGCCGACTTCGACCAGGCGAATCGGGATCATCGCCGGGCTCGCTCGGCGGCGCGGATTCGGGCGATGGCGCGAAGGTGCTCCCCGTAGGTTCTCGTAAAGACGTGCTTGCCGTCGAGCCCGGCGACGAAGAAGAGGTAGGGGACCGGGGCGGGGTCGAGCACAGCCTCGATGCTCTTGGTGTTGGGTGCTCCAACCGGGCCCGGCGGGAGCCCAGGATGCAGGTAGGTATTGAATGGCGACGGAAATCGGTAGTCCCGTTCAAAGAGCCGAGGCTTTCGACTGCCGGTCGCGGCCTGGATGGCATACTGGACGGTCGGATCGGCTTGCAAAGGCATCCGGATTCGCCTCCGATTGAGATACACCGCCGCCACCAGAGGCCGGTCCTCGTCGGCCTGGGCTTCGCCTTCGACGATCGAGGCCATGGTCACCAGATCAACCCGGGACAGACCGGCCGCCTTGGCCCGGTCGTCCCACGCCGGGTTCCATCGCTTTCGGAACAAGAGAGCCATTTCGCGGACCAGCGCGCGGGCCGAGATCAGCCGGGACACGAAATACGTTTCGGGGAGCAGAAAACCCTCCATCGATTCGGCATCGACGCCGAATTCGCGGCGGAGTGCTGGATCGGTGGCCGCGACCCTGATGGAGTCGGCCGGAATGCCGAGGGCCGATTCGGCCGCCTGGGCGATGTCCACGATGGTGAAGCCCTCAGGGACGGTAAACCGGGCGGTCTTCTCGCTCCCGGCCGCCAGTGCCTTGAGCAGCGTGAGGGGAGCCTCGCCCTGCCTCAGCTCGTAGAACCCGGCCTTGAGCCTGCGGTCGTACCGGGCGACCCTCGCTAGAAAGCCGAACCATCGCCGGTTGGTGACGATTCGGTGGGCGACAAGGCTGTCGGTCATTTCGGCGAAGCCGGCGCCAGGGGGCAGGAACACCTCTTCGGTGGGGGCATCGACCGCTGGTCCGCCGCAGGCCCCGATGAGGATGACGAGAGCGACCAGCCCAAGCCGAATGTTCACGGTCCGGGGCGCCGGCTGTCGAGATAGTGCTGGAGAATGATGGCGGCGGCGAGGGCGTCGACAGCTTCCCGCCGACCCTTGGTTTGTCCGCCCTGTTCTCTGATCACAGCGAGCGCCCGGGCGGTCGACATTCGCTCGTCCCAGAGGAGTACCGGCAGGTAGGTTCGGCCGCCGATGGCTGCAGCCAGGGTGCGTGCCTCAGTCGCGACGGCCCCTTCCTCGCCGCTCGACTCAAGGGGGAGGCCCACCAAGACGCCGGTGGGTTTTTGGGCCACAACGTGTTCGAGGAAGGCCGGCATCGGGAATCGCTTGCCGACGCGCCGGGTCAGCGTGTCGAGGGGGGTGGCGATCATTTGGGTCTCGTCGGAAATCGCCAAACCGATTCGCTTTTCACCCCAATCGACCGAGAGGAGGCGTCCGGTGGCCGGCAAGGCTGGGCTCACGCCCGTTCCTATTGGACCATGGTGGCGAAGAACTCCTTGTTGGATTTGGTCCGCTTCATTCGTTCCAAGAGGAATTCCATGGCCTCGACCGGGGGCATGTCCGCCAGGAAATTCCGGAGCAGGTAGACCCGGTTGAGCTCATCTTTGTCCATGAGGAGCTCCTCTTTCCGGGTCCCGGATTTTTGGATATCGATGGCCGGCCAGATTCGCCGATCGGCCAAGCGGCGATCGAGGACCAATTCCATATTGCCGGTCCCCTTGAACTCTTCGAAGATGACTTCGTCCATCCGCGATCCGGTTTCGATCAGGGCCGTGGCAATAATGGTGAGGGAACCCCCGCCATCGATGTTGCGGGCCGCCCCGAAGAACCGCTTGGGTTTCTGGAGCGCGTTCGCATCAACGCCGCCCGAGAGGATCTTGCCGGAATGCGGTACCACGACGTTATGGGCCCGGGCCAACCGAGTGATCGAATCGAGGAGGATGACGACGTCCCGTCCGTGCTCGACCAGTCGTTTGGATTTCTCGATCACCATGTCGGCGACTTGGACGTGCCGATCGGCCGGTTCATCGAAGGTCGAGGCAATCACTTCAGCCTTGACGTTTTCCTGCATGTCGGTGACTTCTTCGGGGCGCTCGTCGATCAGGAGGACGATAAGGACCACCTCGGGGTGGTTCTCGTTGATCGCATTGGCCAGCTTCTGCATCAGGATGGTCTTGCCGGCCTTGGGTTGGGCAACGATCAGGCCCCGTTGGCCCTTGCCGATGGGCGACAAGAGGTCAACGACTCGCATTGAGATGTCGCCCTTCTTGCTCTCCAGCCGGATTCGTTCGTCGGGATAGCGCGGCTTCAAGTTGTCGAAGGCGATCCGGTGTTTGGTCTTTTCGGGCTCTTCATAGTTGACCTGCTCGACCTTGAGCAGGGCGAGGTAGCGTTCGCCCTCTTTGGGCGGCCGGACCTGGCCGATCACCGTGTCGCCGGTCCGGAGGTCGAAGCGTTTGATTTGACTGGGGCTGACGTAGATATCGTCGGGGCCGTAGAGGTAGTTCCAGTCCTGGCTTCGGAGGAAGCCGTAACCTTCCGGGAGGATCTCGAGGACCCCCTCGCCGCGGATGACGGTGTCCTTGTCGAGCAGGGACTGCTCGATCCGGAAGATGAGATCCTGCTTGCGAAGGCCGGAGTAGTTGGTGATGTTCAACTCTTGAGCCATCTGATGCAGCTCAGCGACAGACTTCTGCTTCAGTTCGGAAATGTCCACGGAGGGAACCTCGTAGCCGGAGACCGCTGATCAATGGGTGAACTAGTGGTTGAGATGCTCCGAAGTACGGAGCGGGTTGCGTGGCCGTTTTGCTGATTGGGGAATGCTCGGATGGCTACGGTATTGTAGCCCGCCACTAGGACACCGTCAAGGGTTCTGTGCATCACTTTCCTTTGTTCTTTTCCGCCTGGCGAACCCTCCGGGCCGGCAGCCGCGAAGTCATCGATGCGCTGGTCCTGCCCGAGTCGGACCGGGCCACCGATGAGTTCGCGGCGTTTCTGGCCGGCTGGCCGGGGGCTCATTATTGGGCCGACCGGGCCCGGACCCGGCTGATTCTGGTCCGGCCCCTTGAACAAGACGCTCCGGTCTCATGGGTCACACACGTCCTGTTGTTTGGGCTTACCGCCCTGTTTTCGCTGGCGGCGGGAGCCGCGATGGTCGGAGTGTGGACCCCAGTTCGGACCCCTGGGATCACCGGCGTCATTTCGGACCTGCGGACCTTTTTTCTGGGACTGGTCAACGGCGATTGGCGCCTGTTTCTTTTCGGCTGGACCTTTGCACTTCCGTCGCTTGGGATCCTCATGGTGCACGAACTCGGGCACTACTTTGTTGCCCGGCGGTATGCCATCGACGTCAGTCCGCCGTACTTCCTTCCGGTTCCTCCGACGTATTCGCCAATCGGAAGTTTCGGGGCATTCATCCGGGCCCGAACGCCGGTCTTTGATCGCCAGCAGCTGGCCGACGTGGGGGCAGCCGGTCCGTTGGCCGGGTTCGTGGTCGCGGTGGCGGTCCTGGTTTGGGGCTACCTGACCTCCGAGCGGGTCCCCTTCGAGCCGGGGCTGACCAAGAGCTACGTTTCGGTCGCCGGCCAGGTCTTTACCCTCGGCGATTCGCTGCTCACCCACTACCTGCGGGAATGGTTGCTGCCGGGCGAGACCGCCGTCCGTTTGAGCCTGCCGGCATTTGCTGGGTGGGTCGGATGCTTCTTGACGGGCCTCAACTTGCTGCCGTTGAGCCAGCTCGACGGGGGGCACATCGCGTACGGGTTTTTGGGTCGTCGGCAGGGACTCTTGGCGCTGGCGACCGTTGTAGCGCTCCTCTATCTGGCCCAGTTCTCCTTTAACTGGTTGATCTGGGTCGTCATGGCGTTCGTGATTGGGGGTGGCCGGTTGCAACATCCCCCAGTGGTGTTGCCGGAACGGCCGATTCATCAGACCCGGGCCTGGCTCGGCCTGGCCTGCCTGTTCGTCTTTGTGGTGACGTTCGTTCCAATTCCTTTTGCCCAGTGAGCGACGCTAATGAACGATGCCGAACGAATCGGGAAGCTGCGCCATGACCTCGCTAATCCACTCGCGGCCTTGCTCGCCGAAGTCCAGCTCCTCTTGATGGAGCCCGGGGTACTGACGCCGGACGTGGCCGCGACGATCAAGGAAATCGAGGGGCTCGCGATCCGAATGCGGACTCTGCTTCGGGAACCCTAGTCTTCGATTCGGCAGCCGGCCACTTGCCGCTCAAGGACCTGCCTGATGCCACGGGCAAGGGCGCTAACCCGATAGGGTTTCTGAAGAAATGCATCGGCTCCGGCTGCCAGCAGGTCTTGGACCACATCGTTCATCTCGTAACCGCTCGAGATCATGATCCGCACGTCGGGCCGAGCCGCCCTTAGGAAGGGATAGGCCTCGGCGCCTCCCGCGAAGGGCATTCCCAAGTCGAGGATCACGAGATCGATCCCACCCTCATGGGTTCGGGCGACCTCCACCGCTTCGATTCCGTGGCGGGCGACCAGGACTCGGTACCCGAGTCGTTCAAGAATGGCCTTGGTGACTTCGAGCACGGCTTCGTCGTCGTCGACCAGGAGCAGGGTCTCTTCGCCCGTTGGGAATGGCTCGACGGCGGCGGCCGGCCGATCGGGAATCGAGCTCACGGCCGGAAACACGATGCTGAAGGTCGTGCCTCGGCCGACGGCGGTATCAACTCCGATATGACCGCGATGGTTTTTGACGATTCCGTAGACGGCGGCCAGGCCGAGGCCCCGCCCCTGGAACTTGGTGCTGAAGAAGGGTTCGAAGATCCGCGAAGCGATGGTCGGATCGATACCGGCGCCGGTGTCGGCAACCTGGATTAGCACCGCTGGGCCCGGCTGGGTTCCCGGGCGGGCGGCCGCGTCCTCTTCGCTCAGCTCGATTTGCCTGGTCCGCACGGTCAGGCGACCGATGGTGGGGATCGACTCCGCCGCGTTGATGCACAGGTTGGTAATGACCTGGCCGATCTGAACGGGGTCGGCTTCAATGGCGGGGCTTGTCGGGTCGAGGTCGGCTTCGATTTGGACGCGCGGGGGCAGGGCATGTTTCTGGAGGTGAAGTGCCTGGCGGACGATCTCGTTGATGTTTATGGCCTGGGCTTGGTACTTGCCCCCTCGAGCATACGCGAGCAGTTGCTGGGCGAGCGCCCCCCCTCGCTTCGCGGCGTCGGCGACCTGGTTGAGCCGGGAGGTCGCGTCCGGGAAGGCGGGGTCGGTCAGGAGCAACTCGGCGTTGCCGAGGATGGTCGTCATCAGGTTGTTGAAGTCATGCGCCACCCCGGCCGCGAGCGTCGCCGTGGCCTCCATTCGAGAGGCGGCTCGGAGGATTTCCTCGCCCCGAACTCGTTCGGTGATGTTGCGGGTGATACAGGTCACCGTCGCGGCGCCGTTCGCCATGGTGCTGTGGGCGGTCATCTCGCACCATACTGGTGAACCATCGAGGCGGATCAAGCGGAAGGTGGCCAATTGCTCTCTGGCGCCCTCCGCTGCCCGGCCGATCGCCGCGGAAACCCGGCCACGGTCCTCCTCCGACACGAGCGCCGCCAAGGACATCCCGGTCAACGCATCGGGCGTCCGTTGGAGCAAGGGGCCGGCCGCGGGAGAGGCGAATAGGAAGGTGCCGTCGGCGGTGTGTTGCGAGATAAGATCCTGGCTCCCTTCGACGAGGCGCCAAAACCTCGCCTCCGCCGCGTCGAAGTCTCGGCGGGTCTCATGGAGGGCGGAGACGTCATGGGCCACGACGAGAACCGACCCGATCGGCGGCGTCACCTGTTCGGCGACGGCGATCGCGGCGAACCAGCGGGTTTGGCCGCGGATCTCGATTGACCAAACGAAACGGCGGGCGTCGCTGGTGGCGGCGGCGCTCTGAACGGCGCTGAGCCAAGCCTGCGCGACCGGAGCCGGAAGGCCGAACTCAGCCGGCGTCTTGCCGATGGGCGCCACGCTCTGGGTGTCCAGAACCGACTCGGCCGTTGGATTGGCATACAACAATCGGCCGGCGGGGTCGAACCGAAAGACGGCAATGGGCAGACGATCGAGCAGGCCCGGTTGGGCCGCTGGGGGACGATCATCTGAGTCGCGGAAGTACGCCGCGGTCAGCCGGTGATTCTGAACCGGCACCGGTCGGAACGAGACGGTCAGCCGCATAGCGTGACCGTCGCGGTGACGGGCGACGATCGCGGTTTGATCCGCGAGGGCCATCGAGTGGTGAGGGACCAAGTCTTCGATCGACCGGCCGATGAGTTCCGTTTGGCAGTAGCCAAACAAGGACTCGGCGGAGTGATTGACACCGAGAATGCGATCCTGGTCGTCGGCGATCAGGGCGGGGTCGGGCGCGGATTCGAGCAACGAGACGAGCGATTGAATGCTCGGCTGGGGTGTCATTGGGGGTTCCGTTCTAACGTCATGTCCACGTTAGAGATGAATCTCGGCCCCTCGGGTATTTTCTCGCCAGTGGCCGAATGGCCCTAGGTCGCTGGTCGTTAGGTTCGCGTCAGAACTCGGCTCGCAGGGTTACGGTTGGGATCGGCGGCAGCGTGAACAGCCGTCGGTAGAGTGTCGGTCCACCGTTAGGATCGAGGGCCAGCGGGCCGGTCCCGGGCCTCTGGATGTACCCGAACGGCGCGACGGGCGTGCCAAACAGGTTGATGATTGATCCACCGAGGGTGAATCGCCGATGGGTTGGCCCGCCGAAGGAGTAGCCGATGCCGAGGTCGATTCGGAATGTCCCGCTGGTGACGGCGGAGTTCTCCCGGCCGTAGATCGCGGTGGGGAGCGTCCGGCCGGGAACGGCGGCCGGTGGCAATCCGGGCGCGGTCGGATCGTCGAGCAGGAAGTCAATCGGCGTAATCGGCGAGCCGGTGGTGGCGTCGACCGCGCCGAACCAAGTGATGCCGCCGAGCTTGACCTGGCCAAACCCCCTGACCTGGTGGGTTCGGTCGAGCGACCATCGGACCCAGCCGTCGCCCCAATCTCGTTCGGATCGGCCGATGACGTAGCTGAAAGAGAGTGAATGAGGACTGTTCGGGCTACCCCGGTACGCGACCTGGGCTTCGACGCCCCTGGTCCGAGACTTCCCAAATCGAAAGAACTCGAACGGGCCGCGTTGGTGTTGCGAGGTCTCGGGAGTTAGCTCACCGATGCCGGTACCTCTCGACTGGAAAGCCGAAATTCGGGCGACGAAGGGGGCGAGGTCCAGGTTGAGGTCGACGGCCGCGTGATCGACTTGGGCGGCCGGCACGCTGTCATTGGCTGGAAGCCAAAAGTCGAGAAAATCGAAATCCGGCTCGGATCGCGCTTCGCCGAGAAGGTGGTAGAGCCGGCTGGTTCGGCCGAGGCCCGCGCTGACTTCGACCCGCTTGGACGGTGACCACCGAACGTGAAGCCGCGGTTGGCTGCTGACTTGGGCTCCGGCCGCGTCGAGGCGAATCGCCGCTGCGGCGGTGAGGGGC
>JAYVJS010000432.1:0-3300 GCA_043769075.1 Gemmatimonadota bacterium
CGGTCGTGGCCGAGGGGGTGGCGGCGAGCGCGGCGGGGTACGGAGTTCCGATCCGGACCAATCGCGCCGAGCTGGGGCCGACCGCAACAGAAACGGTGGCTCGCCGGGCCCGTTTGGCGTGGCTTGAGGCGGTCGCTGACGAGGTCGGGGCGAGTCTCATTCTGACCGGCCACCACCAAGATGACCAGGTGGAGACCCTGCTCATGCGCTTCCTCGGCGGGTCGGGTCCGGCGGGTTTGGCCGGCATCCAACGGCAACGCGGTCGGTGGATTCGACCGCTCCTCGATGTGCCGAGGGCTGCCATCGCCGAGTACCTGGTCAGACACGGCCTGACCGGTCAGACGGATCGGAGCAACGCCGACGAACGCCATCTCCGCAATTGGGTCCGGCACCGGTTGCTGCCGGCCATCGAGCAACGAGTCCCCCGGGTCCGAGAAAACCTTGCGGCGGCGGCTGGCGTATTTGGGGAGCATCGGGAAGCGTGGGACAACCTGTTGAGTGAGTTGCCCGCACTCAGTCTGCGGGTGGAATCCGATGGCGTCTCCGTTGCTGCTGACCACCTCAAAGGGTATTCTTCGGTCGTCGTTCGGTCTTTGCTCAAGGCCCTTGGCTTCCGGGTCCAGTTGGCCCTCGGACGGAGCCAGCTTGATCGCCTCCAACGCCTTGTCATGAAAGGACATACCGGCCAGGCGGAGGACTTGGTTGGGGGCGGCCGGGCTGAATTGGCGTTTGGCCGCTTGAAACTGCGTCGAGCCGCGGCGAATCTAAGTAGCTATCGGGTTCCGCTGGTTGGCCCCGTCGACATGGCCCGAATCGGCGACTGGCATTTGACGAGTACGGTGGAAATGGCGCCGCCCGTGATGCCCCGGGGTGGGTTTGAGACCTGGATCCGCCAGGACGCCGATGTGTTCGTGCGGCCATGGCAACCGGGTGACCGAATTCGGCCAGTCCGGGGGCGGGGAAGCCGACTGGTGGTGCGATGTATGCAAGACAGTAAGGTTCCTCGGTCTCGTCGGCCAATGTGGCCGGTGTTTGAGCAACGGGGGGTAGTGGTTTGGGTACCCGGTGTCTGCCGAAGTGACGCGTTGCTGCCGGATCCTGCAGCGGCGGCTATGAGGATTGATGTCAGTCCACGCTGAGACACTACGACGGACGGGCGGTCGGGACGTCAAGTCGGTGATTTTTGATGAGGCCACGCTGGCCGGCCGCGTCCGGGAGCTTGGGGCGGCAATGACGACGGCCTATCCCGAGGGCGACCTCTTAGTCCTCGGGCTACTCAAGGGCAGCTTCATTTTCTTGAGTGATTTGGTTCGGTGCATTGAGCGGCCGCTCCAAATTGACTTCATCGTCGCCAGCTCGTACGGTCGCGGAAAGGTCTCGTCCGGTCAGGTCGATTTACTGTACGATCCGGCCACTCGGGTTGAGGGGAAACACATCGTGCTGGTGGAAGACATCGTCGACAGCGGGACCACGCTGCGGAAGCTCATCAGCCTGTTGAGTACCCGTCGCCCGAGGTCCCTGGCGGTCTGTGCCTTGCTCGACAAGGTCGAGCAGCACGCTCCGCTCCCTGAGTTAAAATTTGTTGGTTTCAAGGCGCCGCCGGCCTTTCTGGTGGGTTATGGGCTCGATCACGCCGAGGATTTTCGGCATCTTCCTTTTATTGCGGATTTGATGTAAATGGCGCAACGACCTTCGACCCGCCCGCCGACCCAAAACTGGGGTGGCATGAGTCGCAACCTGGCCCTGTGGGCCCTGGTGGCGCTGTTAGGACTCGCCTTCTATCAGTTTGTCGACAAGTCTCGGGTCAACTCGGCCGAGATCGACTACTCCACGCTCAACCGACAGCTCGAATCGGCCAATATTGCCCGCGTTGAAATCGTCGATGGCAAGTTCCTGAAGGGCGAGTTTCGCGTGGCGGTACCGACGGACAACGTGACGGTGAAGAACTTCACCACGCTGCTTCCGATGGCCAATAGCGAGGAATTCATGAAGCGGCTGGAAGCGGCCGTGCCCGTCATCGTGGCCCGCGAGCCGAAGGTCACCTTTCCGGTGATCCTTCTCCAGGCGTTGCCGTGGATCGTCATCATCGGGCTCTGGTTCTTCATTCTGCGCCAGATGCAGGCCGGTGGAAACCGCGCCTTCTCGTTTGGGAAGTCGAAGGCCAAGTTACTCGCCGGCGACACCCCAAAGATCACCTTCGCCGACGTGGCCGGGGCCGACGAGGCCAAAGTCGAGCTTCAGGAAATCATCGAGTTCCTCAAAGACCCCCAGAAGTTCACCCGTCTTGGCGGACGGTTGCCGAAGGGCGCCCTCTTAATCGGCCCGCCGGGGACCGGCAAGACGCTACTCGCCAAGGCTGTTGCCGGCGAGGCGGCTCGGCCGTTCTTCTCGATGTCTGGGTCCGACTTTGTTGAGATGTTCGTCGGGGTCGGCGCGAGCCGAGTCCGTGATCTGTTCGAACAAGGGAAGGCCCACGCCCCCTGCATCATTTTCATCGACGAAATCGATGCGGTGGGCCGGCATCGGGGGGCCGGGTTGGGTGGCGGCCACGATGAACGTGAGCAGACCCTCAATCAACTGCTGGTTGAGATGGACGGCTTTGAGTCCAATGATGGCGTGATTCTGATCGCCGCCACCAACCGGCCCGACGTGTTGGATCCCGCCTTGTTGCGGCCTGGCCGATTCGACCGGCAGATCGTCGTCGACGCGCCTGATGTCCGCGGCCGCGAAGGCATTCTCCGAGTCCACACTCGGAAGATTCCCCTCGCCGCCGATGTCCGCCTCGACGTGCTGGCGAAGGGCACCCCTGGTTTGTGCGGCGCCGACCTGGCCAATCTCGTCAACGAGTCGGCCGTGCTAGCGGCCCGTCGCAACAAGACGCTGGTCGACATGCAGGACTTCGAAGACGCTAAAGACAAGGTCATGCTGGGCGTCGAGCGCCGAAGCCTCCAGCTGACCGAGGACGATCGCAAGTTGACGGCCTACCATGAGGCAGGTCACGCGATCGTCTCGTTGAAGATTCCCGGGCTCGATCCGCTCCATAAAGTGACCATCATCCCCCGGGGGCGTGCATTGGGTTTGACGGTGTGGTTGCCGGAACAAGACCGCCGGAACGTCACCAAGTATTGGTGCGAGGGGAACCTCGCCTGCAGCTTCGGCGGCCGGGTGGCCGAAGAGCTCGTCTTCGGGACTGAAAAGATCACCACGGGTGCCGCGGGCGACATCGAACAGGCCACCGGCCTGGCTCGACGAATGGTCACCCAATGGGGGATGAGTGACAAAGTCGGGATGATCGCCGTC
>JAYVJS010000433.1:0-2020 GCA_043769075.1 Gemmatimonadota bacterium
CGATACCCGCCCGTACGCCATCGGCGAGGGCCTCGCCGGAAGGCCGATTGTCCCGCCCGACCGCCAGGGTCGGCACCCGCCCCAGCCGGGTCCAGGCGATGGTGGCGAAGGCCCGGCCGAGGCCGCGGGCAAACTCCGGGGTTAGCTCAGGGCCGACGATCCCGCGGATGTCGTATTGGCGGAAGATCTTTTTTGGGACGTTCATGGACCACGGCCTTTGCTGAACCTGATACGGCCCAGCGACGCCGAAACGCCACTGGGCCCGGGGTCACCTGATTCGTGTCACCCGCCTACTGGCCGATCCGGTCAAGGAGAGTTCCCGCCAACGACCCGGCGCTCTGGTCGGCGCCGGTGACCAGCAGTTGAGGGATGACGCCGAAGATCAAGATCAGGACGACACTGACCCCAACCACCCAACGGGCCGCCGCAGGCAGGCCCGCGCCGGCGTGGGCATCCTCCGACGCCGCGTCCCGCATGTACACCGCGCGCACGACGGGTAGGTAGTAGCCGGCGGAGACCAAACTCGTCAAGACGAGAATGATCGCCAGAAGCCGATGGTGCTCCGAGGTGACGGCCGTCAGGATGGCCCATTTCCCAATGAAGCCCAACGTGCCGGGGAAGCCGAGCAACGAGAACATGCAGACGGTCAGGGCGAAGGCCATCCAGGGTCGCTGGCGGCCGAGGCCGGCGACGGAATCGAGGGTCACGTCGCGCTCGCCCCCCCGGCCGAGAACCGCCAGGATCCCGAACGTCGCCAACGTCGTCAGGACGTAGGCGCCGAGGTAGAGCAACGTGGCGCTGGCGCCGGCCCGGCTTCCGGCCCATGCGGCTGACAGCAAATAGCCGGCGTGGGCGATCGAGCTGTACGCCAGCATTCGTTTCAGGGAACGCTGAACAAGCGCGACGAGATTGCCGACGATCATCGAGGCCGCCGCGAGCGATCCGACCAGAAACTGCCAGGTGTCGATCGTGGTCCCGAAGCCAACCATCAAGACCCGCAGCATCGCGATGAAGCCGGCGACCTTGACCCCGGTGGCCATGTAGGCCGTGACCGGGGTCGGGGCCCCGTCATACACATCAGGCGCCCACATATGGAATGGTACTGAAGCAACCTTGAAGCCAAGGCCGATCAAAATCAGTGCGATTCCAAGGGCAGCCATCGGCGAGGCGCCATGGGTGGCCACCGAGGCGCCGACGGCGGTGAGAGCGGTGTGCCCGGTGGCCCCGTACACGAGTGCGATTCCGTAGAGCAGAAAGGCGGATGCAAAAGCTCCAACCAAGAAGTATTTGATGCCGGCCTCTGCTGAGATGACGCTCCGCCGATTGAACGCGGCCAACACGTAGATCGGGACCGACATGACCTCGAGCCCAAGGAACAGGACGATGAGGTCCTCCGCTCCGGCCAGGAACATCATGCCCGACGTGGCCATGAGGAGCAAGGCGTAGTACTCCGGCGCGATCAGGTTCTCTCGCTCCAAGTAGTCGAGGGAGAGAAGGACGGCCCCGGCACTGGCGATCAGCACCAGCAGTAGGCTCGCGAACCGGAAGCCGTCAAGCGCGATCATCTGGGGGGCGCCTTGGGCGACTACCCCGCTCCGCCAGAGCACAACCAGCATTGCCGTCGACGCGACCAGGCCGCCGAGGGCAACCCAGCCGGCCAGCCTCGAGTCAGCGGCGGTCTGATGGCGCCAGGCGTTGAGCAGCAGCACGATCAGCGCGGCCGCGGTGACGGTGAGCTCCGGCAGTAACGCGATCGTCACGCCAAGAGGTGTTGCGAGATCAAGGCCGGTCATCGGGCCACCTCACGGACCGGGATGACTTCTTCGCCGGGAGGCACCTGAAGCCCCCGTACGGTCATGAGGTACCGGCGGGCAGCCGGCTCCAACTTGTCGAGTACGGGTTTGGGATACAGGCCCATCCACAGAATCCCGATCAGGAGGGGGGCAAGGACCACCAACTCACGGCCAGTTAGATCTTGGAGGCCCTGGTTCTCGGGGTTGTCGAGTTTATTGAAGATGAG
>JAYVJS010000434.1:0-10845 GCA_043769075.1 Gemmatimonadota bacterium
TCGAGCGGCTTCCCGCCCTGTCGTTGGCCGACGAAGAGACCAAGGCGCGGATGGCGCAAGCGCTGCTCGATACCCTGGCCACGGTGCCCCGCGGCTCGCTGCCCGAAGCGGAGCAGATCAGCGCCGATGTCCTCGAGTGGCTGCTTCGGGGTGAGGTCGAAGCCCCCAAGTACCATTGGCTCTCGCTCGCGTCGATCACCCCGTACCAAAGCCCGCTGACCAGCTCGCTGCTAATGCTGGGCCGCGACATGCCGCTCGACACGCCCGAAGCGCGAGCCCGTTACCTCGCCCGGCTCCGGGACATTGCCCCGTTCGTCGACAGCATTCAGTCGGGACTCGCCGCCCGGGCGGAGCGAGGCGTTCGCGTCCCGAAGCCTGAGATCAAACAAATCGTCGGAACCTTGAGTGGGCTGACCGCGGCAGGGACCAAGAGCCCGTACGCCCCGTCGGCGGCCCGAATCACGGCGGTCCCGGACTCCGACCGGGCCGCGTTCTCCGCTGCCGTCGCCAAGGCCGTCGACGAGGGCATCAATCCGGCCCTCGGCCGGCTGGTCGGGTTTCTCGGCGGCGACTATGCCAAGGCCGCCCCGGAGCAAGTGGGGTTGAGTCAGTATCCTGGCGGCGAGGCCTACTATCGTTTCCTCGTGTCCCGGAACACCACGCTCGACCGGAAGCCCGAGGACATTCACCAAACCGGGCTCGCCTATCTGGCCAAGCTGGAAGCGTCGATGGACAGCTTGCTCAAGGTCATCGGATTCAAAGGATCGCGGAAGGACTTCCTGGCGGTCGTGGCCAAGGACCCGCGGTTCCGCGCCAAAACGGCGGAAGATGTCGGGGCCCGGTACCAGAAGTACTACGAGGCCATCCAGCCCTTGGTCCCGAAGCTCTTTTCCCGGATCCCGAAGGCTCCGGCCGAGTTTCGGCGGCTCAACCCGGCATTGGAGGGGTCGCAGACCTACGGGTTTTACCAAGCTCCGAGCCCGGCCTCGCCGGTGGGGATCTACTTCTACAACGCCTCGAACCTCCCGAAGCGGAGTCTGTTCAGCGTGGCGAACATCGCCTACCATGAGCTGGTGCCGGGCCATCATTTTCAGATTGCGTTGGCTCGGGAGAACACGGACCTGCCGCCGCTTCGCCGGGATTTCAATACGACGGCCTACGCCGAGGGCTGGGCGGAGTACGCCTCATCGCTGGGCGAGGAACTCGGGCTGTTCGCCGATCCCTATGACGCCTACGGCCGGCTGATCAGTGAAGCGTTCTTGACGACCCGGCTCATCGTCGATCCGGGCATGAACCTGCTGGGTTGGTCGCGGGACAGCGCGATGTCGTTCATGCGCGAGCACACCATGACGGCCGAGACCGAAATCGCCTCCGAGTCACTCCGGTACTCGGTCGATTTGCCGGCCCAGGCGTTAGGCTACAAGGTCGGCGCCATGGAGTTCTGGCGGCTCCGGCGGAAGGCCGAACAGGAACTCGGCACCCGGTTCGACATTCGGGCCTTCCATGCAATGATTCTCGACGCCGGCGGCTTGCCAATGACGGTGGTCGGCGCGATGGTCGACCGATGGATTGCCGCGACGGCCCAACAGAAATAGGGGATCGCTCATGACGCGTGGAATGCTGGTGGTGCTCGCCGGTATGGCCGGGTCGGTCTCGGCGCAGGACCGGGTGGCCCTGAATCTCGTCACCCACTCGGAAGTGACGATCAACCGGCCGGCGGCCGCGATCTGGCCCCTGATCGTCGATCCCAGCGGGTGGAAGAAGGGCGCCACGCTCCGCCACCAATCGGGGCCCGCCGGGCAAGCCGGCGAGGCCTTCGCGGCGATGGAGCCCGGCGATGCGGCGAAGGTGGCCTTTTTGGTCGAGAATGTCGAATTGGTGCCGAATCAGCGCCGGACCATCAAGCTTTACGCGCCCACCGGCAGTCTGATCGGATACGCCACGTGGAGCATCAGGGCGGCCGGCGGCCGGACCGTGGTCGGATACGACGTCTATTCCGAGACCTTGATCGACCCCGCCCAAGCGAAGTCGATGACGCCGGCTCAAGTCCGGGAAGCGGAACGGACCGCCGCGGCGCCCAATCAGAAGCGATTCGACCAGGAGCTCCTGGCGCTCAAGGCCCTGGTCGAAAAAGGCCGCTAACGCTTCGTGGCCGCCTCGATGTCTCGCTTCAATCCCTCATAAGCCCCGGCGGTCGACTCCTGCGATTCGCGCTGGTCCGCCAGATAGGCGGCCAGCCGGCCCTCGGCCGTACCAGGATCTGGGAGTTTGACGGTGGCGTAGGCGTCCATCACGAAGTGGGTAACGCCCCCGGATTCCCGCATGTCGACGTTGTAGACGATGCTCAACGGCGGTGCCGGCGGCAGGTAACTGACGTTGGCGGCGTACCGGACCCCCGGCTCCCAATGCAGGACCTCGAGCCGGTCATGCCGGGTGACGTTCCCGGTGCTGTCCCGGAAGATGGTGTCGAATCGGGCACCGACTTGATCGGTCACGCCGTTGAGCGGCACTTTCTCCATGTTCGGCCGCTTCCGGATACTGGGGAGGAACGACCAGACCAGCGCGGCCGGGGCCTTGATGTCGAGGACCACTCGGTTGGCGATCACGGCGACGAAGCTGTCGGCGGCAGCCACCGTGGCTCTGGGCGATGTTAGGTTCGGCTGGGTGCTGATCGGGAGGGTCAGGAACCCGGCTAGCAGGGCAATGGCGGAGGAAGGTGTCATGGGTTCAATTTATGACTTGTCGACGCCTTCCGGAACCATGGAGAATTGGGTACTGCTGGTCCTGTTCGGGCTGTCTCAGCGTCAGCCGCCGTCTGCAAGTCTGACCCGGTAGCGAATCCTGAATTGCTGCGTCACTGGCAGGTCGCGTTTGGGAACTCTTTCCTCCTCCCAGTCGCTCCAATCAAAGTCCCTTTCGATTGGCGTTGCATGCAGTAGCAGCGTGAAAATGCCGTGCCAGCTTTCGCCGTGCGGAAAGGTCAGCAAACGATTGTCGATCAACTTCTGCAAGGGCACGCTGCCCGCCATGACAATCTGACCCTCGCTCATCCGCATCGCCGCCTGTGACAACGGGAACCTGCTGCCGTGTTTGGCTCCCTCATTTATTTCGCCGACGTCCGGCAACTCACCCGCGGGGTCACGATCCGCCGGCAGGAGGCAGCTCAAAGTCGAGCGCTAGGCTCGGGCCCTCGAGAGGCGGGTGACTGTAGAGTTCTCTATACCGGCTCACCGTGTTCGCACCACCCACGACGCTGATGGCAAGCACCGTTGCGCCGAGCCCGATCATGGCGGCCTTGAGCGGGCTTGTCGTGAAAAACCGCGCCGACGCGATGCCCAGCACGATGCCCCCGGCAAATCCGAGAAGAACGAAAAACAGAGGGTTAAAGAGGGGATGGCGACCCCGCCGAGTCGCGTCGCCCAAAATGAACAGGTTCGACTGCCCGTAAGCGACCTGCGCGGCGATAGCGCCGACAAAGCCGCAGAGTAAGGCATTCACGGAAACGGGCATCTGCTGTTAAGCCAAGGGCCGAGTAGACGCTGCCGTCAACCCAAGGAGGACCGGCAACGCTGGGTATCGTCTCATCGTTTGCTCTCCGGGACTACCACACTTCAACGAACCGGAACAGGTCGTCCGGCGGGGCATGGGCGTCCACCGGATCCACTCGCGCCGGGGAGGCCGGGGCCTTGATGTCGAGCACGACCGGATTGGGGGACGCCTTCGCCCAGACAAGTTGCTGGTCGGACCGGCTTAGGTAAGGGGTCTGAGCTCTTGGAGGGTGGTAGGAATCAGCTCGCTGATCGTGGGGTGGATGTGGACCGCTCGGGAGATGGTGGTGTAGGGCGCGTCAGCGTACATGATGTCAATCAGCGTATGGACAATTTCGTCGCCGCCGATTCCGAAGATGACGGCGCCGAGTATCCGGTTGGTGTCGGCGTCGATCAAAACTCGGAGGAACCCGTTGGTCTCACTCATCTCCTTGGCTCGGCCAATCTTGCTCATCGGACGGTAACCAACCAGGACCCGCTTTCCCGAGGCGCGCGCTTCGGCGGTGGTCATGCCGACCCGGCCGACCGGGGGGTCGGTGTAGAGGGCATAGCAGGGGATCCGCTCGCTCAACCGGCGCGGGTCGCTGTCCAGCAAGTTGGCCGCTACCACTTCGAAATCGTGATAGGCCGTGTGAGTGAAGGCGCCCCGCCCGTTGCACTCTCCGAGGGCCCAGATGCCGGCGATGTTGGTGCGACACTGCTCGTCGACGAGGATGGAGCCGCGGGAGTCGGTCGCGATGCCGGCTGCCTCGAGCCCCAGGTCGTCGGTGTTCGGGCGGCGACCGACGGCGAGTAGGAGATGACTGCCTTCCACCGCCGGCGGGCCGTCGGTGCAGTCCACCCCGACGGCTACCCCACTGGCCGTCAGACGGAGTCCGATGCATCGGGCGCTGAGTCGGAAGTCGACGCCTTCTGCCTCAAGCACTTGGCGGAGCGTGGTTTGAGACGTCCTCGTCCTCGCGCCGGATCAGGCGGTCGTTTTGCTCGACGACGGTTACTCGGCTCCCAAAGCGTCGATAGATCTGGGCGAACTCGAGCCCGATGTAGCTCCCACCGATGACGACCAGGTGGTCGGGAAGAGCGTCCAGGTCCAGCACCGTGGTGTTGGTGAGGTAGGGTACCTCGCCGATGCCTGGCAGATCGGGCACCAGGGCCCGAGCCCCGACATTGATGAAAATCTGCTCGGCCTCGAGCAGGTCGTCGTTGACCCGGACCGCGTGAGGGCCTTCGAATCGGCCGTGGCCCTCGTAGACGGTCACGTTAGGCGTCTCCCTCATCCACCGCTCGACTCCCTCGGTCGACTGCCGAACGATGGCGTCTTTCCGGGCTTTGATCCGGGCCATGTTGGCGCGCACCGGACCGGGGATGGTGAAGCCGAACTCGTCGCCCCGCGTCGCCTGGTAAATCGCTCGCGCGCTGGCGACTAATGTCTTGGTGGGAACGCAGCCGACGTTGACACAGGTGCCACCAAAGCGCTTACGCTCAAGCACCGCAACCCGGCGGCCGGCGCCCGCCAGCCGCTCCGCGAGCGATGGGCCGGCTTGGCCGGTGCCAATGACGATGGCGTCGTAGCGGAGGGGCATGGGGCCGTTCGGCTCGGGTGAGGCTACCGGGGAGCGCAAGCTAGTGGAAGGGCGGACGGGGGAGCAAGCTTGCCGGCAAGCCACCCAACGCGTAAACATCCAGTCCTGATCGCGCAGGGATCGAACGATTCGCGGGTCCCATGCACCAGTCGGATACGGTGGTTGCGGCGAGGAAAAGCGCTGGAAGTTCCGGTCGTGTACGCGGTGTATCCTGACGAACCCCACGGCCTGGCCCGGCCGGCCAACAGTTGTCTCGTTCAGATCGAGTCCGGCCGCGACTACATCGTCGGTCTAGAAGGTGACCGGCCACTCAGGTACATGAGCTCGGGCCCTTTGGCTAGAACTGCCACCGCATGCTACCGCTCACCAAGAAGCCATCCGGTCCCCGGCTCGCCTGCAGGATCCCCACGGATCGGGCGGTTGGCAGCGCGAGCCCAGCGCCCCACCCAACTCGGACTCCCGTCAATCCAAGCCGCACCGGCTCGTTCTCGAACACCCGGCCGGCGTCGACGAAACCGAGGACGCGGATGTCTCGGCCTCTGATCCGGGCGAGGTGCTGCCGCACGTCAAGGTTTGCCCACAAGACGCCGTCGCCGGCCAACCGCTGATACTGAAGCCCGCGAAAGGAGTCGCGGCCGCCGAGAACTCCGACGTCGCCGTCGAGCAACGGCAGCACGAATCGGGCGTCGAGCGGCACGACGCCCGACACCCGGCCGGCTCCGCCCAACCTGACCGCGACCACCGTCCCTCGCGCTACCGGTAGGTAGGCCCGCCCGACCGCGAACAACCGCTGGTACCCTTGGCCGGCGGTGCCTCCACTAAGCCCCGATTCAATGAACAGTCCCCGGCGCGGGTCAGCGGGGCGGTCCCGGCTGTCGACCACCAAGAGAATGCCGCCCTGGACTTCGGTCGACTGACTGAATCGACCCCGGTCGTCCCCGAAGCGCGAGCTACTGTCGGGCGCCTGAAACTCCGCGTGTACGCTGCCGAGCCAACCGGCAACCGAGACCGGGCCCATCACCCGGCGAGCCGCCGTTAGGCGACCAGCGTAACGGCGTCGGCCGACTCTGAAGTAGTCCGGGCCGGCTCCAGAAACGGCGCCACGGTCCGATCCGGTCTCGTTCCCCAAGCCGTAGTACTCGAACGACGCATCGCGCTGGCCGCTCAAACGAGCGGAAAACGCCCACCCCGGCCACTGGCCGGTCAGATTGAGGGCGGCAACTCCCTGCCAACTGCCCCGAATCCCGACGCCAGCCTCCATCAGCGCCGAGACCGCGTCCCGGCCAGTCGAATCCTTGGGAATCCAAAACTCGGCCCGAAGGCCTCCCATGAGGCCGGTGTTTCTGGTGCCCTGGCTGGTCGGCCGGATCTCCGATTGCCATTGGGCAAGGGCCGACCCAGGCAGGCCGGCACCGAGCCCAACGAGCAACGCGAGTCGGCGGACCATCATTTCATCTTGTCCATCATACCGTGCTTGAGGCCCGACGGATCGAAGGCGGCGGTTCCAATCGGCACACTGTACTTCTTGCACCAGAGGACGACGGTTGTCAGACCATCGAGCTTGGCATCGGCTGGAATCGCGAACGACTGGGCTCCGGTGTGACTGGCGAGTTTGCCGAGCCAGATGCCGTCCTTTTTGCCGACCTTGGGGCCGGGGGAGAGGACTACGTACACATCCGGCGCGCCGGGATCGACGGAGAGGTCGGCGCTGGTCTGGAAGACCGGCTTACCATCCACCATGACGATCTGATACGAGCCCGAGGCCACATGGTTGTCGGCTCCGGCGAACATTCCCTTAGCAAGGGCCATCGCCGTTTCCTCGTGCATCATCCCATCCTTCTTCATCTTATCCTTGGTTTCGGGCTGCTGGGCGGAGGCCAAGGCGGGGAGGGAAATGGTCACGGCGGCCGTAAGGGTCCAGCCGGCGAGCGTGTGCTTCATGTGTCGGGCTCCGGGTCAAGGGTCAGTGGTCGTCTGGGAACAAAACGACCTGAACCGCCGGACGGTTTTCGGGGGCTCGTCCCGAATCGCTAGCGGAACCCGGCCGAAAGCCCCGAGCTCTGCGGCCCAGCTGGATTGCGCCGCAGCGTCCGGGCCAACCACCAGCCGACCAGCCCAATCCCCATCCCTCGGATGGCAACGCCAACCCAAGGTGAGCCCCCGAGCTGGGTGGCTATCGCCGGCCCCGAGTACCAGTAATAGACCGCACCGGCCAGCCCGCCCACCAACGCGAGTGCTGGCTCCGACTTGAGGCCGAGCCCCACGACCACGAGCCCGATGGCCAGGTAGCTGGCCACCGAAAACCCGAGCGTCGTTCCATACACGTTCAGAACCGTGCCGAGGGGGCCGTCAGTCAGCCGATTGTAGCCGACGATGAACCCTGGTAGCCCAGCGAAGAACGCACCGTACGGAGTTGCCAGCCAACCGGCCGTCCGCCGAGCCCCTCCCAACATCTGGGGGAGCGCCTTTGCCTCGGCGAGGTCGAGACAGCCGCGAGGAGTGCACACGGTGCAGCTGGTGCACCGGGCTCGATCCAACCGGACCAGTGGCGCCTGACCATAGAGGAGTTCCACCGGAAGGACCGGACAGAGTGAATTGCAAAACCCCGACCGGACCGAGAACCGGGATCCCAAGATGACCGCCAGTGCGCCGACGGCGATGATGACCACGGCCAAGGCGGGGCCATTCTGGTTGAAGACAAAGCGCCGGCCTGGAACCAACAGATGAAACAGCAGCAGCCCGGCTACCGAGAGCCATAGTCCGGTTCTCGGGGCCAGCGTCCGTGGCGTTCCCAATCGGTTCCCGAATTCGTTGAGGGTGGCCAACGGGCAGATACCCCGCCACAACTTGGTGGAGATGAAGAACGTGGCCGGCAAGATCGGGATCGCAATGTACCACAGAAACTTGAGAGCCCTGGCCGGATCGAGCACCAACCAGGTTACCAGAATCGGAACCGCCAGCAACGCGGCTGATCGAGCCACCGACCACGCGAGCACAGCCCGAGGGTCTCGAATCAAGACTCGCGCGCTGGCCATGGGGCTCCGGTGTCGGGTGACACCTCACTGTAGACCGCTGGGCCTGAAGGAACGATGAAGAAATCCTGAACAGCCGCTAGTTGTCCGGCAACCCCAGCACGGTGAGCAGGTCGGACGGTTGCTCCAGCCAATGATCGGGACCGGCCCGGCTTAGGAGTGATCGCTCGAAAGGCCCCCAGAGCGCCGCCGCGGTGCGCATCCCAGCCGCCCGTCCGCACTCCATGTCGTGGACGCTGTCGCCGACGTAGAGGCTCGACTCGATCGAGGCGCCGAGCTGCCGGGTGGCGATCAGGAGCGGCTCCGGGTGTGGTTTCGGGTTCACGACATCATCGGCGGCAACGATCACGTCCATCGCGTCGGCCAGCCCCAGGAACCGGAGGCCTCGCTCGGCTCCAGCCCGTTGTTTGCTCGTCACCAGTCCGGTTCCGAGCCCGCGCCGCCGGATCGCCCGGACCATGTCGACCGCGCCAGGGTAGGCACTGACCCGCTGATCGTGATGGGTGATGTTGTAGTCGCGATAGGTGTCGATCAACTTTGCAAAGAGAGTTGGATCGCCGGCCCACTCGCTGAATTGGACCCGAAGGGGCGTGCCGATGCCCGCCAACCATTCCGCGTCAGACTTCGGCGGCAAGGCATGGGTCGCAAGCGAATGGTGATAACTGTCGATGATGAGTTGGATCGAGTCGAGGAGGGTTCCGTCGAGATCGAAAAAGACCGTCTGAAATGGAGCCGTCATGGCGGGAAAGTAGTCGAGGTACCCCGCTCCGCGAACACGATCACCCCGATCAGGGTCGCGGTCGTCGCCCCCATCTCAATAGCGGGGGCCAGGCTGGCCGCCCTAACGAAGGCCTCATCGTCTCCGCTGGCGATCCGGTCCGTCACCATCCGCTCTCCCGCGGTATGGCCCCTTCCCAAGAACCGAAGGACCCTCTCGACCGCCGTCATCGCCTCGCTTGATCGTCGGCGGACCGCGCCGCGCATTCGGTCCTGGACGACGGCCAAAGCGCCCGGGCCGATTGTTCCGCCGGAGTAACACCGCCCGTGCTGGCGCCGAATCCAGTCAGCAACTCCCGCCGTCACTTCCACTCGGATCGACGCCTCGACGGAAGCCGGGATCTCGATCTCGGATCCGGCCCACGCTCGACCAAGCAGTAGCGCCGCCTCCGCGTCGTTCTCATACCAGGCTCCCTCCCTGCCGCGGATCAGCACCAGACCTCGCCCGGCCCGGGCGGCGTCTTGGACCGTGAAGCCGGCGACCACCGCGTCTGGCCCCACGACCCCGGCCCATCGCTCCGACGTCGGCGTCTCGCTTGGTGCGGGACACCGATTGCCGGTGGCTAGCTGCGCGACGCCGGCCGGCAGTGACCGCTTGAGCGCGATGGCCGCCTCGAGCCCGATCCGATCTTCGAGCAGCGCGGGTACCCGAAACGCAACCACCTCGACGGTGGCGTGGGCCGATCCCTGCCGGATGGCGCGCCCATCCCGCTGGTCGAGCCGGACGGCGGTCCACGGCAAGTCATAGTGGATGATCCGCCCCGCCCGGCGGAGGTTGAGCCCCTCGGCCGCAACGTCGCTGGCCAGCAGCAAAACCGGCGGGTTGATTCCCGGGATCGCAGTGGAAGGGTCGAAGGCGTCGAGGACCGCCGCACGGGAGGTCCGAAACCAGCCAATGCCCGCCGCGGACCCCGTTACCCAGGCGGCCCGATGTCCGAGGGGTTGCCGCTTGAGATAGTGCAGGGTGTCGACCGACGTGGTGAACAAGACCGTCGGTTGACCGTCGGACAGGATTTGCTGGAGGATCTCGAGCTTCCGATCGGTCCCGGCCGCCCGAGACCGGGTCGCCCGTTCTAAGCCCGCAAGTCCTCGACGATCGCCTAACGCTAAGTCGGCCGCCAGGCGTTCCTGGTCCAGCACCTCCCATAGGACCAACTGCTCGGGCATCGCCCCGGTCACCGACCGAATCATCGCGCGCGATACCGGATGTCCGGCCCGATGGGCGGCCGCGGCATGGTCGAGCAGCCGCCGGTACCGGCCGAGGCTGGCTGCCAACGCCGCGGGGCTTGATGCCAACGCACGGAACAAGGAGACCCGGAGCAGGCGAGCCACCGGGCCGTCTCTCGCCAACCGGAGCCGTTCGATCGAACGCACCAACTCCGCGAATCGGGGATCGCCGGCCGACCAATCCGGAACCTCGGCCGTCGACCGGATTGGACGGGTCCCGGCGTCGTCCGTCCCGACAACAATCACCGAGGCAAACGGCGCCGTCACCGGGCCACCCTCGAGCTGGCGGGAAATTGACCGCACGCCTTGAGAGTCCAACGCGTCGTCCCGAATCCCGAGC
This sequence comes from Gemmatimonadota bacterium, assembly GCA_043769075.1. GTDB lineage: Bacteria > Gemmatimonadota > Gemmatimonadetes > Gemmatimonadales > GWC2-71-9 > SHZU01. The sequence goes on from JAYVJS010000434.1 coordinate 10,508, forward strand.
AGCAACTGGGCCGCCAAATCCGCTGGGCGATTGACGATCGGAGTGGCCGACAACAGGATCGTCTTCCGCCCGATCAGGGCCGGGGCCACCGCCCGATACCGCGCCGTGTTCGGATGTCGAAGTCGATGGCTTTCATCGATGATCACCGGACCAACGCCGGCCGGCGGCGCCTGGCCCCGGCTTGCGGCCTCGAAACTCAAGAACCGGATCGCAACCCCAACCGCCGCCGCGGTCCGGTGCCAGTGATTCCGAAGGATTCCCGGCCCGATCACATCGATAGCTTCGCCGGCCGCGAAGTGCCCGGCGATGGCCAGGCCAACGTAGGTCTTGCCCGACCC
>JAYVJS010000435.1:0-5333 GCA_043769075.1 Gemmatimonadota bacterium
GATCTTCGCTGATCAAAGTCGAGGCGGCGACCATCAGGAGTAGGACGCCTAACGCCACCCCGACCACCGGTGGAATCGAGGCCGGGTCGAAGGGGCGGGCGGCGGCGGTGATCCGGGCCGGCTCTGCCTGGGCCCGAACTCGACTGGTTCCCGTGTCGGTGCGGCGGAAAAAATTCTCCAGCACGGCGGCGATCGTGTCGGGCCGGGCAAAGGTCATGAAATGATCGGCGTCCGGGTCGCGAAACATGGCGAGTTCGCTCTGCGGCATCAGGCGGTGGGACTCGGCCGCCACGGCGGGGTCGACGAGGGGGTCCTTGTCGCCCTGAATCACCAGGGCCGGGCCTTGGTAATGCTCGAGGATCCGACGAAGCGGCCTCTGGTCGGTGTCGTAGAAGTTGCGGGCATACTCGCGGGTCAGAAACCCGCCATCGAGTGCCCCGAAATGCGGGATCCCGGTCTCGACGAACCAAATCGCCCCCAATTGGAGCCCGTGGATGGCGTGGTTCAGGTAGTAGTCGCCCAAAAGCTCGTATTCCTGGGCTCCAATTGCGGAGAGCAAGGTCAGCGAGGCGATCCGGTCCGGGGCCAGGTCGGCCATGCTGAGCACCACGCCGCCGCCCATGCTGAACCCGACCACATGGGCCTGCTTGATCCGGAGCGAGTCCATCAACGAAAGGACATAGCCGGCATGGGCCGCGACCGAGTAGTTCGGGACCTTCCAGCTGGAGCCGCCGAAGCCCGGCAGATCCGGACTGACCGATCTCCGGTGGCGGCCTAACAGGGCGCCGAGAACTTGGACCTCTCCGTTGTCTCCAGGGCTGCCGTGGATCAGGATGACCGGGGTGTCGGCATCCACCCCTGGCGGCCGAACATCCCGATAGGCCACCTGAGCTGACCCAAGGGCTACCACGGATTCGTCGGGGTCCGGAGGATGAGTCGTCGGGGCGATGGCGCGCTTCGCGGTGGAGATGCCTAACGCCACGAGGTAGGTGCCCATCAACCACGGTCCGAGGCGACGGCCCATGGTTAGATGAGGGAGAGTCGAATGGGCGCCACGGTGCCGGACCGGCACGGCGACCCCGGCGCGTAACGGACCGAGGCGGTGGTCCGGGCCACCCGGATTTCCGTGAGGCTCCGGGTCCGGGCGTCCGGGCGGTGCATGCAGATCGACAGGGCGCCCCGGGCCGGCTGGTGATCGCGGTGCAGCCCCCGCAGAGTCGCCGCGGTGATTGGGCCGGTTTCCGCGGCCTCATCGAATCGAGCACCCCTCGACCGTTCGGCGGCTCGTTGATCGAAACCGGAGCTGGTCCGAACGAGGCCCGGCGTGGTGACGCGGGAAGGCACCAACCGACGGCCGTTCCAATCGACCAGACGGACGACGGCGGCCCGGTCGAAGGCGGCGATGGTGAAGGGCAGGTACGGATGCAACGACAGCGCCTCAACCCTGGCGACGAGGGCACGAGCGGATCGGGCATCGAGGAGCGACTGGAGGAGCAATCCCCGGCTCACGGTGGCCGGAGTCCGTTCGATGAGAGCGTCGTGGTAGCGATTCAAAATGGCGGCCGTGACGCCGAACTGATTGACACCGATCCAGGTACCCCCGAAGTCACGATCGATCGGCGTCAACACCCTCACGCCGGCGATCCGTTGGCGGGTCGGACCTCGGCCCGGGCGACGGGTCCGGCGTTCGTCACGATTGAAGAGGACCCGATAGCCTGAGGCGTCGGGCAGCCAGCTCAGGGTGCACACCTAACGGTTGGCCCGGCCGTGGCTGAGCGTTGAGGGGGCGAGGCCGAAATCCGGGTCGAGGGGGGTACCGTCCGGAGCCACCAACAGCTTGATCAGGGCGAAGTGGTGGACCGAATGGCTGACCAGAAACTGCAACTCCCTTCCAATCGTCGATTCGCTCCATGTGGGGGCCGACGGTTCAGGACTGCACTCCATCTTGATCCGGAGCGGGGTTGTTTCCGTAAGCGAGCGGGCTAGGTCGAGTTCAGCGATCAGCTCCTGAATCACGGTCCTGGCGCGGTGTCGGGACCCCTCAACGGTGGCATCACGCGCTCGGGCGTCATAGTCGACCGCCCGGCCCGGGAGGCCCGACAGAAAGCTCTGATAGTGCTCGATGACATGGCGAAGTTGGGCCCCGACCGGGGACCAGGTGCCCCGCGGACTCGCGTATTGGGCATCGTCCAAAACATCAAGGAGGCCCAGGGCCTGTTCGAGGCAGTCTTGATTGGCGCGAATCATCGAGTCTTACATCACCTCAGGTCGATGCGGAACGAAGTGCTTGGCCACGGCTTCCCGGGCCCGTACGGCCAACACCGCCCGGTCGTTTCCGATCACCGGCTCGCTCCCGAAATGGAGGGTGGCGGAAAAACCCGGCATTTGGCAGAGCTGGAGCACATGAGGAACAAAGCTCATGTCTCCCCACCAACACACCGCCTCCCGGGCCGGCGGGTACCCCAGGCGCGTGGTGTAGTGAATGGTCGCGACGGCGACCGGGCTCCCGGTTTCCGCCGCCCATTGGAACAAGGCTGTCCGCATCGGATAAACGTCGTCACCGGCGGAACTGGTTCCCTCCGGGAACACGATGACACCGTCGCCGGAGGCGACCCGCTGGTCGATGGCCTCCAAGACTCGCTTGGCGTCTCGCCGGCTGTTGCGGTCGACGAAAATCGTTCCGACCAGCCGGGTCAGGTACCCGATGACCGGCCACTGATTGAGTTCCTTCTTGGCGACGAACACGCCCTTGGTGTGGCCGAGTAACAAAACGATGTCGCAGTAGCTGATATGGTTGGCCACCAGGAAGAAAGGCGGTGCGGGGGCGGTGCCGAGGATGGTGACCTTCATGTTCACGATCCGCCCCATCCCTCGTGCCCAGCCCCCGACGATCCGGTTTCGCCAACCCCGGCGGCGGGCCGGCCACGGGGCGGCCAACCACATCCCGGTGACCAAGACAACGAATAGACTGCTGGTCCAGAGCACGATGACGCCGAGGCGGACGATCGGGCGAACGGGGCCGGTCCGCAAGAGCGTGCCGATCGTCTGCTTGAGATTGCCGCCAAAAACTTCTTCTCGAACGTCTGGCTGAGCGGTCACCGAAAGAGGGCACGATAGGTGGCTGGATCAAAGTCCCTGGTATCAAGGATAACTAGCCAATCGATGGTCTTGAACAGCCGGTCGATGGCGGGCGGGCCAAGGACCTTGGCGCCGAGGTGGAGGTAGGACTGGAAGAGGGCCGGCACATGGGGGGGCGGCAACGTCTGGCCCTGATCGACCCGGCACTCGGATCCGGCCCGGGGCGCGACGACAATTGACGGGTGAACCGCACCGGTTTGCTGGAGGTGCTGATGCACGGCTACCCCGAGGGCCGGATCCTGGCTGGTCAGTGAGCAGCATCCGAAGCAGTAGTGTTTCCGGTTCCACTCGAGGTAGGCGGCGAGCCCCCGCCACAGCAGGTGGAGGACCCGGCCGTTCCGATGGGCCTTGGCAACGCAGGCCCTGCCGATCTCGACGGCGGCGTCCCGCACGTCGGCCGGGAGAGTCGACAGGTCAAACTCCGGGTCGGCATAGAAGCCACCCCCCGCCGCCGCCATTTCGGCCGTCTGCATCCGGTAGGTTCCGACCACCTCACCCGAGTCCCTCCGCTGGATCATCAGGTGATGGAATCGGCAATCGAGTTCGTCTTCGTCACGGCCGGTGACATGGGAGGCGTCGAGCCCTTCGCTCAACTCGAGATTGAAGACCTGATACCGAAGCTGAAGGACCAAGTCGAGGTCTTCAGGCGAACGAGCGAATCGAATCAGATAGCTGCCGGCCTCGAGTGCGAGGTCGGGAATGGCGCTTCCGAAAGCCGGGTAGGTCGTGGTTCGAGTCATGACGGAGGCAACCCGCCGGACACTTGGAACAGCCAGAGGTCGCCCCGGCGAAGGACTCGGCCGGTCAGAGCCAAGGGGCGGCCTGCGATCCGGCCAAGGGGAGGGAACGGACTCATCTGCTCGTTCATTACTACTAGTTCGATGGGGACGCCGTTGAAGTTTCGGGCCGCGAAAAGGGGCGTCATGCCGCCGCTCAGGCAACGGGCAGCGCAGCCTCGATGGGTCTTGCCCCGGCCTGGGTTCATCACGCCCATGTAGCACTTGCTATCCACGATCTCGCCTTCGAGCCGAAAGCTTCCAAGGTCGATGAGCGGTTCCGGGCCAAGGGTGGGTCCGCCGGCCGGGGTTACCGACGCGATTTCGAGCAGCCTTCCGTTGCCTCGATAGGCTAGCTGGCCGGAGACCCGAACCCGTCGCCCGTCGAGCGGCGCCACGATCCCTCGAGCCCCAAATTTCCCGGCACCGGCCAACAAGTATTGTTGCACCGTCGATCCGCTGTCGACCTCCAGCACAGGAAACGGGGTGGCCCGCAGGGTGCCGGATAAGATGCGGGTGGTGCCGTATTCGTAATGTGAGGGATCGAAGGTCCGTTGCGCTAGCGCAAAGGCGGCGACCAATCCGCTCGTAAGTACCAGTACGGTCACGACGGCCGTTCGATTGAACCGGGCCAGCGTCGCCGGGGCCGCCGGATGGTACCCGACATAAAACGGCTCCGAATCAGCCGGCCCCGTCGACAGGTCCGGCACCAGCGGTTGCACCAAGGTTCCGGCCGGATTCGGGGTGCGGCGGACCGAGACCAGTCCGTTGGTCAACCGAAGGTCGAAGGTCGGAACGCTATCCTGAAACGGCGGCGGCGACCGGCCGTCTTCCGGCCGGAACTGGTACCCGTGCCAGGGGCAGGTAATGCAGCCGTCAACGATTTTGCCTTCGCCGAGGGGGCCGCCCTGGTGCTTGCAGACGTTGGTGACCGCTGACAAGCGACCTTGGTGTTTGAAGACGGCCACTCGTTCGTGGCCGATGGTCCCGATCTTGGCTCGGCCTTCCACGATCTCGTCCGGGCGGCACACCGCGACCCATTCGGCGTCGCTGATCTCTTGGTCGAGCCGGCGCTCTCGCCGTGCGGCGGCGAGGTGCAGGCCGCCCACCAGAAGGACACCGAGGACCAGGGCCACGATGTAGATCGGATGCCGCTCGTCTTGGAGGAAGCCCAAGCCGACATGGAGGATCAAGGCAACATAGGCCGGGTACACCGCCATATGGAGCGCTTTCCACACCGGCGGCGTTAGGACGGAAAGCCAGTAGTCATGACTGGTGACGGCCATAAGGACCAGCACGGCCAGGGCGAGGACCCCAAAAAGCTCAAACGGGAAATTCGCCAGGCTGTTCCAGTCCGGGTTTGCCGTGAATAGACTGACAAACGGGTCGAGATTGCCCAGGGCGTGGTACTGGATCACG
>JAYVJS010000436.1:0-7445 GCA_043769075.1 Gemmatimonadota bacterium
GGGTCTCGAGCCGAGGATCGGGCCGGATTGCCGGTTTCTGCGCCGCCAGCGGAACGGCAACGCAGACTACGAGCGCACAAAGGGAAAGAACCCTTTTCATGGGTGGATTGAGCTCCGGATGGGTCGGATGGCGAACGGCGGTTGCCTAATAATGGCGCACCGCCGGACCACGCGCCACCGGCCCGGGGACTACTTCACCTTGGCCAGCGCCTCATCGAGCATCTTCACGAGCAGGTCGCGATCGTAAGTGAAGGGGTGACTCTGATTCAGCTGGACCAACTCCTCGATCGCCTTCCGGATCGTCACCTCTGCTTGACCAGCGACCGGCACGACCAGATAACGCATCTTGGGCGCCGGATCGGCCAGGGCGCGCAGGGCGGCTTCCGCCACCGCATCAGGCTCGGGATAGGAGTCGTAGCGGCCCATCGCGGCCACCAGGTTCTTCATCACCGGTTCGTAGGGGCTGCCCTTCAACCGCTCGGCGGTGGCCTCCACTTGTCCCATGGTGTTGCGGCCGATGTCGGACCGGTAGTTCCCGGGTTCGATCAGACTGACCCTGACGCCGAACCCGCTCATTTCGGCGGCCAACGCGTCACCGAACGCCTCGATCGCGTGCTTACTCATGCTGTAAGCGCCCAAGAAAGGACCGGAGAGGATCCCCGAGATCGAGCTAACGGTCGTGACCCTGCCCTTCGACTCGATCAACAAAGGCGAGAACGCCTTGGTGACTCGGTAGGGGCCGAACACGTTGACGTCGAACAAGCCCCGCAACTCAGGCTCTTGGGTCTCCACCAGGGGGCCGAGAATCGCGATCCCAGCGTTGTTGACCAAGCCGTAGAGCCCCCGCCCACCCTGACGCACCGTCGCGACGGCGGCGGCGATGTCCGCCGGATCGGTGACATCGAGTTTGACACCCTGGACGTTCTTGATGGCACTGAGCTCCGCGAGATCAGCGGGCTTGCGGGCACCGGCGTAGACGAAGTAGCCGCGGGTGGCCAGCAGTTCCGTGATCTTCCGGCCGATCCCGCTGCTGGCTCCCGTCACCAGTACCGCCTTGCCGGCTGGGGCGGGGGCTTGGGCCTGGAGAGCTGTCGCCGCCAGGGTCGAAAGGAGCAGAATCCGGATCTGGGTCATGGTCGTGCCTCAGGGGTTGTCGTCATGGTCCTACTCCGCAAGGTAGCGCCACGGCTCCGACAGCGACGCGCGGTACCAGATCGTAAAGAAGGCAAACCCCGGCGCCGACCCAGCCGGCGGCGCTTGGTTCGGACGGATCATCCCGATCGTCACGCCGAGGTCGCCGCTCCCGGCGACGATGACGCGGTCGGGAGCCCAAGAAACCGCGCTGCCGGTGGCGGGGCCGCCGTCGCTGACCGCCGCCGCGATCGCCGCCGGTCCCACGACGAAACCAGCTCGACTGGGTCCTCCCATATTGACCGCGTCGGCCTGACCCCATTTGACGAACGCAGGCCCCAAGCCAATCCGTTGGGCCTCATCTGAAAAGCCGCGTTCGGCCTGGTCTAGGCTGGCCCGAAAACCCTCGATCGTCGCCGAATCGCCAGGCGCTCCGAGGAGCGGCGGTAACACGGCCGGCATCCGGGCCAGCGAAACCACACTGTCGGCCCGCGGGGCCCGTTTGTAGACGACCACCCGCCAACCGAGGGATCCCTTCACCCAATAGGCAAGGTACTTCCAGGGCAACCGGCTGCTGTCGGGGCGAACCAAAGTACCGTATCCGAAGGTCAGCCCGTGCAGCCCATCGGCCGAAAGTCCGACCCGGATCGGGGTCCACTCGGCCCGCGATGGTAGGCTATCGAGATTGGAGCGAAGAAACTCCACCGCCGCGGGCGCCCCAACCGCAAACTTCCCTCCAGGCAACGGCATTGTGATATCGGGCGCGAACATCGCGGAGAGCCCCGCGACGGCGTCGGTCCCGGCACTGGCAGCGGAGAAGGCGCTGTCGGCCGCGAGGAGGCCGGCGGCGGCGGTGGCCGGGGAGGGCGGCGGGTCGACCGGTGACCCATTCGAACGGCCGCACGAGACCAGCAGGAACCCCGCCATGAGCAGGCCGGAGAGCTTCGATGTGATAGGCATCCTGTCCCTACTCTCGTCAGGTCAAAACGGTTTCGCCGAACCCCAGCCGGTTTTTGTTTTAGGGGGCACGATCGCGAACATAGGTGTTCAGGAATTGTTCAAGCCCCTCCGCCTCGAACTGCTCCGGATCCCAGCCCGAACCATCGACCCGGTCGGGGTGGAGGAATAGATAGGCCACAGCATCGACCAAGCCGGCACCCTCGAGGTCGACAGCAACCTGAATTCGTCCATAGGCTTGGCCCTCGTCCTCAAACCGGTCGAGGGTTGCCATGTCAGCGCGGGAGACGTCGAGGTAGAGGATCCCTTCAACAATCGAATCCGGATCCCCGCGCAGGAGTGCGGGATACACCTCGTTGATGACTCGAAAGCGAGTGAAACCCCTGACGCGAGCGGGCCTGGCCTGGTAGACGCCCGCAACAACCCGGTCCCAGACCGAGCGATGCATCAGTGATCCGTAGGTGAAGACATTCATCGCGGTGGCGGGCCCGACCGCCGGGCTTCATGGCTGTCGTAGAGCTACGGGCCTAGAATCTATTTCGCCGGCGGAGTCCGCAACCAACGCTGCCACGCGTCGGCAGCCCGGGCCCGGTCGGCTTCCGGAGCCACAGGATCGTACCGGTCGAGGGATTGCCAGAGATGATCCCAGTCGCTGCCCTGAGGCAGTCGTGAAACGACCGCCCGGAGCACGAGGAACGCTCGTTGGCGGGTCAGCTGGTCGGGAGACCGGAGCAAGGGAACGATCAGGGGAAGTACGTCACGCCCGCCCCGCATGAGCGGGTACATCGATGCCGTGTTGGGGCTGTGCAGAATGTCGGGATAATCGTTGATCGTCGCCACCAGCGCGACCACCGAGCGGGGGTCTCCCAGGGCATGAAGCGCCGTGGCCGCCCGGGCCCGCACTTCATCGTTCGGGTCCTTGGTGGCTCGGTACAGGGCGTCAGCGGCGGCGGGGTCGGCAATCTCGCCCAGGCCTTCGGCCGCGAGCCGACGGGTCCTTGGGTTGCCTTGCGCCAAAGCCTCCAAGAGCACCGGGGTCGCTTTGGTACCGAGCTTGATCAGCTCGCCTAACGCCAGGCCACTGGTATCCTGGTCAGGGGAATACAACCGCTTTTTGAGCTCGTTCATCCGGGTCCGCATCGTGTCTGAAGAAATCAAAGTCCGATCGATCGACGATGGCGTCGCCTTGCCACCAAGGTAAAAACTGGTAACGACCGCAATCACGAACAAACCGATTGCGGCCCCGCCGGTAATGCCGCGGGTCACGGCGATCCGCCCGCCCCAGCGCCCGCCGGAGCTGCGGCGGCTCCAGGGGCAGCGGGTACGGGCACGTGCGTGAAAGTCACCACGACCCGCCGATTGCCCCGCCGGTTGGCTTCGGCATCCTGGTTCGTCGCGGCATCCGGGGTAAAGTCCTCGGTGGCGCCGAGGCCGATGGTGATCCCCTCGACCTGCCCGTCGGGTACCCCCTTGTCCTTCAAGGCCTTCTCGACCGCGCCCGCGCGGCGAAGGGACAAGTCCATGTTATGCCTGCTCTTGCCGCCCCGTTTGTCCGCAAACCCGGTGATGTTGAGCTTGATGTCAGGGGTCTTTTTGACGTAGCCGAGGAACTCGTCGACCTTGGCGATCTCGGCGGCGTCGAGCTTGTCGTTGTCGAACTCGAAGTAGAAGATCACCGGTTCATGAACGTAAAAATCCCGGTGCTTCGCGAGGGCGGCATCGAACGTGGCCGACTGCCCAGCGGCGACCGTCGCGGTTTCTTTGGTCACCACACCTTTGACGATCTGGAACGACCATTTGAGGGCCCCGAAGATGACCATAGTATCCTCGCCCTTGGCCACGGTCTCGAAATCGAAATTGATGTCCTGGTTGAGCGGGTTGACCGTTGGATACCCAGGCGCGTCAGTCAGCTCAGCGTCCTTGATGTCCTTCGGGTCCTCCGAGCGCTTATAGCCGACCGTCGCTCCCCGAGCCCCGCTGGAATTCGGACGGGACAAGCCGGGCGTCGCGGGACTGGGCTGGGCCGGGCTCTTCCCGAACGGATACTGCGGCGGAAGCGCGCTTCCAGCCGGAGCGTTGGTCCCGGTCCCGCCATGGGCAGGAGCGTCGTTGTGCAGCGAATCAGTGAAGAAACCGCCCTGAACCCCCGTCCCGGCGTCGGCCGTCGTGCGAAGACTCGCGCCGCGCGCCGCCGGCAACGATTGGGGCTCGACGTTGGCGCCGTCGGGTTTCTGGAGCCGAACGATCTGAATCAAGCCGATCTGGTTGGAATACGGCGCTGTGGTGGCCGGATGAAACCCAATCGTGATCGGCATGTTGGAACCGCCGGGAGTGGCGGCCACGTTGAAATCACCCGACGGGACCGTGTACTTGGCGTCGATCTTTCGGAGAATACGCCGCTCCAGCGCGCCGTTGTTTTGCTGCAGGGTATGGGCCAACTCATGGCTCAGGAGACGATAATCGGTGGGCGAAGCTTCCTCGCCAAAGTAGATGTGTTGGCCATGGGTAAAGGCCTGAGCGGCTAACCCTCGGCTGAGTTGGGCGGATTCGGGCCCGCTATGAACCCGGACCTGTCTGAAATCGGCGCCAAACCGAGGTTCCATGAATTCTCGGGCCGCTAGAGATAGCGGGCTTCCGTGACCTTCGGTTTGGCGGAGCCGGGTGCCCAGATCGCCGGGCAGCGCGGGTGGTGGAGCACCAGGGGCGGCTCCCGCCGATCGGCTCAATGCCGCGGCAATCGCCACCGGCCTGTCGACCGAGGCCGGTGCGTCCATGACTTGATCGGCGATCAGGTCGGCTTCCCGCTCTGAGGGGTCGTTTGGTTGACTCACGGCAATGCCCGGCATGGCGACCGGCGAGACCCCCTGGTCGACGGCGATCGAGCCGAAGCTGTGATCGGTCTTTTGGAGCGGCGATTCAGGGACTCCCGCCTCGGCCGTAGACAACGGGGCATGGGGACCCTGCTGCGGCACCACGGGGCTTGGTGGCGTCGAGAGCATCAACCGGTCGGATGGCCCGGCTGATTGATCGTGAAGGGACTTGCGGCGAACATGCTCAAAACCGTGCATAACGACCTCGACTGGCGGAGGAGGTCCGCCAAGTCAAGCTACCACCCGGGCCGATGTTGGTCAAAGGATCCGGGGTTCCCCCTCGAGGGTTGGCCAAAAGATGACCGAATCTCGTTCAACCAGCCGGCTAACCTGGAACGCCGACCACCGGCCGCCGCGCCACCAACGTCAGGATCGAGTACACCGCACAGATCTCCGCCTCCTGATTCGTCACTTCGACGTCCCACTCAACCACCCCTTGCGGCACGGTGTCGGGGAGCGGGTCTTTGGCGGTCTTCTGCTTGCAGGTAAACCGGACCTGAATCGTGTCGCCGGGGTAGACGGGCTTGGTAAACCGGAGCCGTTCGAGTCCGTAGTTGGCCAGCACCGGCCCCTTAGGCGGATACACGAAGAGCCCTGCCGCCGCGGAGAGTACGAAGTAGCCGTGGGCAACCCGTCGACCGAACAGCGAATCCTTAGCCGCAATCTCATCGGTGTGGGCGTAGAAATAATCGCCCGATATCCCCGCAAAGTTGACGACATCGGCTTCGGTGACGGTTCGGCGGTGGGTAAAGAGCGAATCACCCACGTTGATGTCATCGAAGTACTTCGAAAACGGATGCGCCACATCGGTCGGGGTATCGGCGCCCTTCATCCAGACCTTCATGACCTGGGTCAACGTCTCAGGGTGTCCTTGAAGTGCGGTCCGTTGGAGGTAGTGCATCACGCTCCGGATTCCGCCCATTTCTTCGCCCCCGCCCGCTCGACCCGGCCCGCCGTGCACCAACTGCGGCATCGGCGATCCGTGGCCGGTCGACTCCTTGGCCGAGCGACGGTTAACGAGCATCAACCGGCCATGGAACGCGGCCGTGCCCAGCACGACCTCCCGGGCAATCCGGTCATCGCCGGAAAAGAGCGAACCGCAGAGGCTGCCTTTGCCCCGCTTCGCGAGCTCGCACGCATCCGCCACGGTCCGGTAACCCATGACCGTGCTGACCGGCCCGAAGGCTTCAATGTCGTGCACTTCGCTTCGTTTGAGCGGCTCGGCACAATGGAGCAGCATGGCCGGGAAGAAGGCGCCCCGGGTTTTGTCGGCCCCGGTCACCGCAAAGTCGTCATAGTTGCCGTACACCACCTCGGCCGCGGCCTTGATGCCGTCGACGCTCTTCCGAACTTCGGCCACTTGGGCTCTGGAGGCGAGCGGGCCCATCCGAACGCCGTCGACGGAGGGATCGCCGAGCGTGGCGCCTCCGAGTCGCTTGCCGACCGCCTTGATCACCTCGTCAACGACGCCGTCGGGGACCAGGATCCGACGGACCCCGGTGCACCGTTGCCCGGCCTTCAAGGTCATTTCCCGCCCAATTTCCTTGACGAAGAGATCGAACTCCTCGGTGCCCGGCGTGGCATCGGGCCCTAACATGCAGAAGTTGAGCGAATCGGCCTCCATGTTGAAGCGGACCGATTCCTCGATGACTTTCGGATGGGCCTTGAGTTTGCGGCCGGTCGACGCCGAGCCGGTGAAGGTCACCACGTCTTGGCAGGTGAGGTGTTCGAACAGATCGCCGACCCCGCCGATGATCAACTGAAGCGCGCCCTCGGGCAGGATCTTCGCGTCGATCATGCTCCGGACCATCAACTCAGTCAGGAAACTGGTGGCCGAAGCCGGCTTGACGATGGCCGGCATCCCGGCCAAGAAGGTCGGCGCCAGTTTTTCGAGCATTCCCCAGCACGGAAAGTTGTAGGCGTTGATGTGAACCGCCACGCCCTCGAGCGGCACCGCGATATGACGACCGACGAAGGTGCCGCCCTTCGACAACGCCTCGAGGTCTCCGTCGATGTAAAACGACTCGTCCGGCAACTCCCTCCGGCCCTTGCTGGCGTAGCTGAAGAAGGTGCCGATCCCGCCTTCGATGTCGACCCAGGAATCGCTCTTCGTTGCCCCGGTGGCCGCCGACAACGCATAGAAGTCGTCCTTCCGCGCCATCAGATACTGGGCCATGGCCTTGAGCATGCGGGCCCGCTCATGGAAGGTCAGCTTCCGCATCGCGGGGCCGCCGACCCGGCGGCCGTATTCGAGCATCGCCTTGAAGTCGAGTCCTTCACTTCCAAGCTCGGCCACCGGATCGCCGGTGACGGCGTGGATGAGGGTGCTCGTTTTACCGGAACCGGCCACCCACTGGCCGGTGGCATAGGACGTCAGCTTGCGCACGTGGAACTCCCGGTTCAGACCCGCTCGATAACCGCAGCCATGCCCTGCCCCACCCCGATACAGAGCGTCACCAAAGCATACCGGGCCTTCCGTTCTTCGAG
>JAYVJS010000437.1:0-2347 GCA_043769075.1 Gemmatimonadota bacterium
CCAAGGTCCGGCCACCCGCGCCACGGCTCGACCTTCCCATCGCTTCGGACCGAACGAACCTTGACCTCCGGTTGAATTGAGCCCGGCCGCCTCACCGCAACCAGCCCCGCCACAACCAGACTGTCCGACCGCCGATAGATACCCCAGGGATCGGCCTCGATCCGCTCGCCGAGGTCGAGGATCTGAACGCTACTCCCGCTGCGACTAGACCCGAGGGCAAGATCGCCGAGATGGTCGCTTCCATCGGCGGCAACCACGAGGTCGTCCCGAGTAACGACGGCACCCCGAGATCCAACTTCAACCGCCGCCCGAGCCGAATAGCGGCCGGCCGGAAGCCCGATCGCCAAATGTCCCCGCAGAAACCCGGCGCCCACTCGGCTTTCGGCGCCAGCGATCAGCACGGTGTCGAGGGCCCGCACCGGCCCACCGGTGGAGTCCCAGACGACGATCCGGAGCCGGATCCGTCCTGAACTGTCGAGTTCGGCGAAAGAGGGGACCGCCAGCACCACATCCGCCCGGGATTCAACGCCTCGAGCGCCTAGAGCCAACCACTGGACTCGAACCGCCAAATCCCGCTCGAATCGAAGGGGGAATCGATCCGTCGTCAATGCCAAATTCCGGCTCGCCTGTCCGACCTCGCGTTCGCGGGCTCGAAATGGGCCGAGCTGATCACGCCGCCCTGACGCCGCCGCTTGATAGAACGGCGACAGCTGGGCCCGCGACCGGAGTAATTGGTAGGCAATATCGCCGTCCGAGCGATCATCGCCCGCGGGTGACCCGGAGTCGCCCCAAAAGTCGAACAAACTCCCGACGATCCGAAAATAGGTTGAGTCGGCCCCACTCACGAAGTGGATCACCAGATCGCCTTCGCCACGGGCGTAACGCCACGACTCGTTGCCGGGCACTCCCGGCAGGCGGGCCGTGGCCCGATTGGTTGGTTCGCCATGCCGGACCAATACCGCCATCCGCTGGTCGCCGCGATTGGAGAACAACCGATCCGCCACCGACAACCGGCGAAAATGTTCGTGGATTCGTTCACCCGTTCGGCGGAGATCGTTCCGGTCCCGGTGGGCCCAAAACTCCCCCACGAAGCCGGCTCGGTTGGCCCCCGTCAGGCTGTCGAAGCGCTCTAACTCGGCCCCCGTGGCGATCCATTCCAGGTCGTGGCGAACCAGAGCCACGGACATGCTATCGTCGAGTCCGACAGCCTCAAGGTACTGTTCCAGTCCGAATTGCTCCCCTCGGCTGATTCGGAGCCGGGCCGCCTCGATCGTTCCCAGGGCCTGACCGCCTGGAAGCGCCACGGCGGCGTCGAAGGCCGCAATGGCGGCCGCCGAGTCGCCCAGGGCACGTTCGATTCGACCCAAACCCAGGACGACCGCGGCGGTTCGACTTCGGGCTGCGGCCGCCCGACGAACTCCATCGCGAACCACTTCGGCCGGCGCCCGTCGGTCAGCGAGCAACCGCTGCTCAACCAAGCCCTCGGCGGAGGCGATCTGACCGGCGTCGACAGCCAAGGCCCGCGAAAACGCTTGGACCGCTCGAGCCCAGGCGTCTTTGGCGAGGAGGGCCTGCCGACCGGCTTTCGAGGTGTCGACCGTTTCGCCCATCGCCAATTCAGCGTGGCCGAGCCCGAACCAAGCCAGACCCCAAAGCGGAGCGAGCTGGGTCGTCCACTTGAACTCTGAGGCCGCGTCCGAGACGTCACCGAGCCGGAGCGCGAGCAGACCAAGTCGGAGATGAATCGCCGGATTGCTTCGCTCCCGTTTGGCGGCCGCCATCAGGGTTCGTTCGAGGACCCGGAGCTGATCGGGATCGCTCTTCGACAGCGAATCCCGAAAAGCCCCGATGAGGGGGTCCCGGTCGCGAGCCTGAAGGGTCGGGGCCGCTGACCGATTGAACCCGCCGCGCGAGGCGGCCACCTGCAACATGAGGAGGGCTGAGATCACGGATTGGAGACGCCCAACCCTTGGGTTGGGCACACGCCACGCCGGGGCGCCGCTGCGGTGGCTGCCGCGGACTGAGAAAGATGCCGATTTACCATCGGTGCAAGGTACAAGAGGACTAGGACTTACAACAATTCTGCCGTTGACGCTTGGGCTCGACGGGGCATAGATTGCCGGTGACCCTCATGCTATCCGAGAACCGTCGGTGAAAGTCTGCCCCGCTTGCGGCGCCCAATACGGCGACGACGCCGTCTTTTGCGCCCGCGATCGCGCGCCGTTAACGACCACCGGCGGCGGACTCATCGGTCAGGTCTTGGCCGAGCGGTACCAAATCGAACGAAAGCTCGGCGAAGGGGGAATGGGCGAAGTCTACCTGGCCCGACACATCATGATGGGTCGCC
>JAYVJS010000438.1:0-5554 GCA_043769075.1 Gemmatimonadota bacterium
CCTTGGGAGCCTGGCGCTCGCCACCGGGGATACCGCGGCGGCCGTGGCCGAGATGGGCCTGTCCGTGCAGCTCGGGCCTAACGACCCGTTTCCGTATATGCGTCATGCCGACTTATCGATGGCGGTCGGCGACTTCGAGGCGGCAACCGCCTCATTGACCAAGGTCGTGGCGATGGAACCGTACTTCGCCGCGCCCCACTTTCACCTGGGGCGAGTGGCGGAAGCCAAAAAGAGCCCGGCCGAGGCCGTCGAGCACTACAAACGGTTCCTGACGCTTGCCGCCCGGGACGATCGCGATGGGGCGACGGCGCGCGCTCGCCTGGCGGCGATCGGCGGCGCCCCGTGAGAACGGGCCTGCTTTCCGTCGGCGCGGTCGTGGCCTTGGCGGGAGTCCTGATGGCTCAGCCACCGGCGGCTCCAGTGCTCAGGAAGCCGACGCTCTACGAAGACCTCCAGATGTTCAGCCAGGTGCTGAATCAGATCCGGATCAACCACCTCGACTCAGCCGACACTCACGCGCTGATTCTGGCGGCAGTCGAGGGCATGATCCAAGCAGCCGATCCCCACTCCTACGTGTTGCCCGTTGCCCGCCTCGCGCCCGATCGAGCCCGAGCCTGGGAGGACGGGAAGCTGGTGCCGGTGCCGATCACCTTCCAGTTTGTTCGGGGCGCTCCGGTGGTGGCGAGCGTGGCACCGCATTCGGCGGCAGCCCGGCTCGATATCCTGCCCGGTGATGAGTTGATCGCCGCCGACGGGCAGCCGATCACCGCAACGAGCGGAGAGGAGCTGTCGATCTTTCTGGCCGGCGCGAAGGGCAGCCCAGCCCGACTCACGTTTGCCCGGCAGCGGAGCGATGGCTCCGCGCTCGAGGTGGAACGGAGTGTGAAGCGCGAATTTGCCGACGAGGCGACCGCGGTGCCGATCGCCGAGCTGATCGACGTCGAGACCGGCTACATCCGAATCACGACGTTCTCGAACCTCAAGGTCGCTGACGATCTTCACGATGCGGTGGGCCGCCTCAAGGGGCGCGGGATGAAACGGTTGGTCCTCGATCTTCGCGACAACGGCGGCGGGATCGTCTCGGAAGCCGCCCATGTCGCCGGCGAGTTTCTCCCAACCGGCGCGACGGTCTACATCTCGGAAGAAAAGAAGGCCGCCAAACCGGATACCGTGAAGGTCAAGCGTTCGTTTTGGAAACAGGAAGACCGGTACCCGGTGGTCGTATTGGTCAACGATGGAACAGCGAGTGCTTCGGAACTCGTGGCTGGGGCCTTACAGGACCACGACCGCGCCCTGATTGCGGGCCGCCCGACCTTCGGCAAGTCGCTTTTGATGCGCGGGTTTCCGTTGGTCGACGGCTCGGTGATCATCATGGCCTTTGGCCGAGTCAAGACGCCCTGCGGCCGAGTGGTGCAGCGGGAGTATCGGTCCCAGACCCGGCGCGACTACTACCGGTTGGCGGGGGCCGCGCAGGACACCACCGGCCGGCCGAATTGCCGAACCGCCGGGGGCCGGACCGTCTATGGCGGTGGCGGTGTGTACCCCGATGTGCTGCTCGACCCGGCCGGAGCGCCCCCCGCTTGGCTAGCCCGGCTCGATGAAGCCGACATTCCGCTTGCCTGGGTCGGCGGATATCTGAGCGGAATCGCCCTGCCGAGTTTGGACTCCCTGGTGGCCGCCCGGAAGCCGCCCGCCGGCGCGGCAGCCAACTTCCGCCAATTCGCGACCGGCAAAGGGGCAACGATTCCCACCGACCCTGAATCCGAGGCTCGGCTCGAGCGGATGTTGCTGGGCCGGATTGCCTACGCGAAGTTCGGTGAAGCCGGGTACTATCGCCTCGCGGTGGCGCTCGATCCAGCGGTTCGCAAGGCCATCGGGCTCTTTACCCAGGCTCCCGCACCCTGACTTCATCCTCCGTTCATCTTCGCCGGGTAGTTTGCGGCTAAAGAGAGATGAGGAGGAGCTATGCGGATTCTGGTCGTTGAAGACGATCCCACGTTCCGCGATTCGTTGGTTCGCGGATTGCGCCAGGCCGGCCACGCGGTTGATGCCGCCGCCACCGTGGCGGAGTCCCTTTCCAAGCTCGGTCTCGAGACCTATGAAGCCGTGGTGCTCGACATTAGTCTGCCTGATGGGTCCGGTCTTGATTTGGCCCGGACCCTTCGGCGCCGGGGGTCCGGTGTGTTGATTCTGGCCGCCACCGCTCGTGACGCGATTGCCGATCGGGTCGAGGGTCTCGATGCGGGGGCCGACGACTACCTCGTCAAACCGTTTGCGTTCGATGAGTTGCTGGCCCGGCTTCGGGCCCTCGATCGCCGCCAACGTGCCGTCCGGCCCACCGTTATTGATGTTGCCGATCTCCACCTCGATCCGGCCAGTCGCACCGCGCGTCGAGGTGATCAACCGGTCGAGTTGACGACCACGGAGTTCTCGCTGCTCGAGTTCTTGGCTCGCCACGCGGGCGAGGTCATCGGCCGGGCCCGGATTTCCGCCCACGTGTGGGACGAGAACTACGACCCCGTGTCCAACATCATCGACGTCTACGTCGCTCGGCTTCGGAAACGGATTGACTTGCCCGGTCACGTGCCGCTGCTGCACACGGTTCGGGGCGTCGGATACGTGCTCCGGCCCGGCCCGGCCGATGGCTGAGTATCCGCTGAGCGGCCTGCGGGTCCGCCTGGCGATGACGGTGGCGGCTAGCTTCGCCCTGTTGCTCGCGGCCTCGGCCATCCTGCTCTATGTCGTCCTGCGGAGGGAGTGGGCAAGGGAAGTCGATCTCGCTCTCAGCCAATCGGTCGAGGCGGCCGAAGGACTGTTTCGGTCGGATGTTGGAGAATTCGGAACTACTCAAGCGACGACGATCCATATCGTGGGCGAGTTGGTGTTCGGCGACCGGACCGTCGTGGCCCTCGATCCCACCGGACGCCGACTGGTCAAGAGCCGGCCGATTGCCGGCACGCCCGACATTTGGAGTTTGCCGCTCGATGCCGTATCGAAGCGGCCCACGACCCTGATGGCCCCATCCGGCCCGGTGCGGGCGATCTCCGTGCCCCTGGCCGAGGGTTACTCCCTGGTCATCGGGTTCTCCCTGGTGCCGATCGAGGTCCGGCTAGCCAATCTCCGGTGGATTCTCGGACTCGGTTTCGTGGTCACCCTGGCTGCTGGAACCGCGGTGGCGGTGCTCGCGTCCCGGCGCGCCCTTCAGCCGATCACCTCCATGGCGGTGCTCGCCGATCAGGTCCGGGAGTCGTTTACCCAGGGACACATCCCCCATCCGGTGATTCCCGAGACGAACCGCTCGGATGAAGTCGGTCGGCTCCAGAAAGCCTTTGGCCTCTTGATCACTCGACTGGACGCGGCACTCGTGAAGGAGCGAGAGACCGCCGTCACCCAGCGGCGTTTCTTCGCCGATGCGGCCCACGAACTACGGACGCCGGTGGCGATCCTCCAGAATGAGATCGGGATCGCCCTGAGCGGGCCGGCCGCCGGGATCAATCGCGAGACCCTCAGTCGTCTCGACACCGAAGTGCAGCAGCTCAGCCAACTGGTGGGAGACCTCTTGCTGTTGGCCCGAGGTGAACCGATCGCCGATGTGGTGGCTCAGACGGTGTACCTCGACGACATCGCGGGGAAGGCCGTCCTCCGGGCCGGCCGCCACCCGGCTGCCGCGGGCCGGCGGATCGGCCTGGGCCAGTTCGATCTCACTCGGGTCCGCGGGGACGCCACCTTACTCGAACGGGCCATCGTCGCCCTGATCGAGAATGGGCTGCTGCACGCGGCGCCCAGTGATATCGAGGTCGCGGTGGGGATGGACGGTGCCGGGGGCGGGTGGGTGTCAGTGACCGATCCGGGCGAACCGATTCCGGCAGACGCCGCGGAGCGGATCTTCGAGCGATTCGTCCGGCTCCGGCCTGGTTCTCCTGGTAGCGGTCTCGGGCTCGCGATCGTCCGGTGGATTGCTCAACTCCACGGCGGCACGTTGGAGCTAACCCAGCAAACGAACCCCGTGCGCAAGACTTTTACGGTGCGATTGCCGGCTGTCTGACCGCTAGCGCCGGCCTCGGGCCCGGACCGCCCTGGTGCCTTCGTCGATCAAGTGCTTGCGGTCGATCTTGTGGGTACTGGCGACCGGAATGGTCTCGACGAACAGAACCGCACGCGGGTGGGCGTAGGCGGGCCCGTGTTGGAGCGCGTAGGCTTTGATGTCGTCCTCGGTCACGGCGGCGCCGGAGCCGCGGACCACAAATGCCACCGGGATCTGCCCCTTGATCTCATCGGGCACCGGCACCACCGAGGCCTGGGCCACTCCGGGGCAATGCTCGAGGAGCTTCTCGACCTCACCCGGAAAGACGTTCTCCCCGCCGCAGACGAACATATCGTCGACCCGGCCCACGAAGTAGAAGAACCCGGCGGCGTCATGCCGCATCACGTCCCCCGTGGCGTACCATCCGTCCTTGACCCGCTCGGCGGTCTTCTCCGGCAGGTTGAGATAGCCGGACATCAAGGCCGGGGTCCGGATTTCAAACGCCCCTTCGGTTGCCGACCCATCCACCAACCTCCATTCGATGTCGACAAACGGGAACCCGAGCGACAGCGGCGGCCGTTCGAGCCCCTTGGGATGCGGCCCGAACGCGCACGGCCCCGCCTCGGTAGTCCCATAGCCGTTCAACACGACGGCTCTGGGAAAGATCGACTTGACCTGATCGAGCAGCGCATCGGTGAGGGGAGCGGAGCCGATGGTGACCAGGCGGACCGAACTGAAGTCGAGGGTGGCGAGGAGATCCTTTTCCCTGGCAATCAGCGCGAACATGGTCGGAATCCCGGTCAGGACCGTGATCCGATACTCCGCGGCTCTGATGAGGTAGCTCCGGGCCTCGAACCTCGGCAGGGAGACTATGGTAATCTGGTTCGAGACGGCCATCATCGAGAAAAAGAGCCCGTTCTTGTGATAGGTCGGGGCCACCACCAAGGTGCGGTCGTTTCGGCCTTGGTCTGTCCCGGTGAAATACTTGGCGACCGCCCAGAGTTGGCCCTGGTGGGGCAGGGGGACGCCTTTCGGGAATCCGGTGGATCCAGAGGTATAGAGGATCTTCGCAATGTCATCCGGGCTTGGGGCCACTGCCTCAAACGGCCCTGGGTCGAGTAGGGCACCATACGACCCATCGTCAAAGTTCGAACACCGCCACCCCAGCGGGAACCAGATGGCGCCGGGCCTGGTCGACAAACGCCGCCTTGATCGAGGCGTCCTTGAAAATGTATTCGACCGTGGCCTTGGGCAGTTTGAAATTGACCGGCGCACTCGTCAACCCGGCCCGCATCGTCCCAAAGTAGGCGATCAAAAACTCGGCCCGGTTCTCGGCGATGACCGCAATCCGGTCGCCGGATGTGAACCCGTGACGGAGCAGCCCCCGCGCCACCGAGTTGGCGGCCTGGTCGAACTCCGCCGTCGTCCACGACCGCGGCGCCGAAGGGTCGCGAAGGTCGATGAACAGCGGATGGTCGGGCGCCTCATCGGGAACCAGGTCGCCAAGGCTCTTTCGGTCGAGCATCGTTA
>JAYVJS010000439.1:0-9357 GCA_043769075.1 Gemmatimonadota bacterium
GGCGCCGTTACAGCGATTCTGTCACGAACTAAGCGTTCAGCCGAGTCACATTCTCCGCCGCAGGGCCCTTGGCGCCCTGGACGATATCGAACTCAACCCGCTCGCCCTCAGCCAAGGTCCGGAAACCCTGAGCCTTGATGGCCGAGTGATGGACGAAGCAATCCTTCTGTCCGTTTTCGGGGGTGATGAAGCCAAAGCCCTTGGTTTCGTTGAACCACTTCACAGTGCCGGTCGTACGCATTTGTCCTACTCCTAAAATGTTGTCGCAGGCGGGGAATCCGACTACAGACAGTTTCGTGATCGAAAAACCCTCACGATGGGTTGGCTCCCAGGGATCCGGACACTTTCCGGTATCCTCGGCGATCGGGCAAAATAAAAAGGGCCAGCGTCGCTAGCCCTCGTTGCCTCGGAACCTTGCCCATTTGAACTGGGCGTGATCGCTCGGGAATGAGTATAGCACGAAGTTCCATTTCGCGCAAGCGGGCCCCCCGGCCGCGTTCAACCCGGCCGCTTGTCACGAACCCGTCACGGCGCGAGATTCGGACGTCCTGTCGACGCCAACCAATAACAAGGCCTTCCTGTGCGATTGCTCCCCCGCGACGAGCGATTTTTCGACTTGTTCAGTTCGGTGGCGACCCTCAACGTCGAGGCGGCCAAGCACCTCCACGAGCTATTCAAGTCCGATCCGGACAACCGGGCCTATTTGGCGGAGTCGATCAAGCGGCTCGAGCACGAAGCCGACGCCCTGACCCATGAGGTAATCACCCGACTCGACCGGAGTTTCATCACGCCGCTCGACCGGGAGGATATTCACATGTTGGCTTCCCGGCTCGATGACATTTTGGACCGGATCGACGGGACCGCCCGCCGGACCCAGATCTTCCGCCCGGGCCATGCGCCCCAGGGGATCCTCTTGATCACCGACGTCATCGTCCGGTCGACGATCCAAGTCAATGAAGCGGTTCGGGTCCTCAACAGCCAAAAGACCCCGGTTATCATCGCAGCGTGTACCCAGGTCAAGAAACTCGAAGAAGAGGGCGACTTCGTGTACCATGAATGGCTCGGCCGACTCTTCGACGAAGAGAAGGATCCGATTGCGCTGATTAAGTGGAAAGAGATCTACGATACCCTCGAGAAGACGCTCGACCAGGCCGAGGACGTCGCGAACGTTCTCGAGTCGATCGCGATCAAGCACAGCTGATCGCCATGACGCCTGAAGTCACCTTCATCGTCTTCATCGTCGGGTTTGCGCTCGCCTTCGATTTCATCAACGGGTTCCACGATAGCGCTAATTCGATCGCGACGGTCGTGGGGACCCGGGTGCTTACCCCCGGCGTGGCCGTCATCTGGGCGGCATTCTTCAATTTCGTGGCGGCGTTCACTGTTGGGACGGCGGTGGCCAAAACCGTTGGGAAAGGCCTGGTTGATCCGGCTATCGTCGACCCCCAAGTCATTCTTGCGGGACTGATTGGGGCCGTGATCTGGAACCTGGTGACGTGGTGGCTCGGGCTGCCTTCCTCGTCCTCGCACGCCCTGCTTGGTGGCTACGGGGGTGCCGCGGTGGCCAAAGCCGGAATCGGCTCCTTGATCGGAGCTGGGTGGGTCAAGCCGATCCTGTTCATATTCCTCTCTCCGTTGATCGGAGCGGGGGCCGGCTTGTTCCTCACGGTTGTCGTCGGTTGGAGCGTGTACCGGCTCCCGGCGGCGAAACTCGAACGGGCCTTTCGCCGGATCCAGTTGCTGTCCGCGGCGGCCTTTTCGATCAGTCATGGCGCGAACGACGCCCAAAAGACGATGGGGATCATCGTCGGCTTACTGGTGTCGGTTCAACCCCTCTTCAAGGACGCGACCGGGTGGCAGGCCATGCTTTACCTTCCCTCAGCCGACACGGTGCCGTTGTGGATCGAAATTGCAGCCTATAGCGCCATCGCGTTGGGCACCGCCCTCGGCGGGTGGCGGATCGTCAAGACGATGGGGACTCGGATCACCAAGCTTCGGCCGTTCGGCGGTGTCTGCGCCGAAACCGGTGGGGCGCTCGCCATTTTTCTGGCGTCGGGGCTTGGGATTCCCGTGAGCACGACCCACACGATCACCGGGGCCATTGTTGGGGTCGGGACCGCTCAGCGGCTTTCGGCGGTCCGATGGGGTGTCGCGGGGCGAATCGTCTGGGCGTGGCTTCTGACGATTCCGATGGCCGCGTCGATCGCCGCGATTTCCTACGTCATGCTCCGATAGCCGCGGCCATTGCACGAGCGCTGGTCCAACGGTCCTCCGGGGTCTTGGCCAGGGCCCTGGTAATCGCCGAAACCATCCCCGCGGGGGTACCGGGCGCGATCTGCCCGACATCCGGGATCGGCGCGGTCCGGTGGAGTTCGAGAATCGCCAGCTCGTTGGGGTGCTGATAAGGGGGACGCCCCGTGAGGCACTCAAACAGGACGCACCCGACCGAGTAGAGGTCGGAGCGAGGATCCACGATGGTGGCGCCCATGATCTGTTCGGGGCTCATGTAGCGGGAGGTACCCACGGCCATCCCGCTCTTGGTCAACCGATCCGTGCCGGCAAGCTCGATCGCCCGCGAGATCCCGAAGTCGACCAGCACGGTTCCGGTCCGCGAGATCAGGATGTTGTCCGGCTTGACGTCCCGATGGACAATGCCGCGATCATGGGCATGGGCCAGGGCATCGAGCAGGTCCCTCGCGACCCGGGCAGTGTCCGTCGGCGAAATCCGCCCCTGTTCTTTGAGCACTAGCTGGAGTGAGGGGCCGTCCACGAAGGGCATCGCATAGTAGACCAGCCATTCAGATGTTCCGGAGTCGATGAGGCGGCCAATCCCAGGATGGTCGAGTTTCTGGACGATCTGGATTTCACGAAGGAATCGATCGGCCGTAACAGTGACTACGAGCTCGGGCCGAAGGATCTTGAGCGCCACCAACTGCCCAGTCGGGTTGGTCGCCCGAAACACCCGGGCCGCGCCACCACGCCCAATTTCCGCCTCGACCTCGTAGCGGCCGGCAAGTGCCGCCCGAACAATCGGTAGAAGTTCTCGCGCCATCCCCCAGTATAAGCCGCCGGGCCCGCCATCGTTAGCGTGCCCCTTGCGGATCCCCCCGCCGCCGGAAAACCTTTCCCCACCTCCACCGCCGAGTCCCACGTGCCGAGTGCCGGACGCCGAGTTGGCCCACTTGCGGGCATCCGAATAGTCGAGTTCGCCGGCATCGGCCCCGCGCCGTTAGCCGGCATGTTGCTGGCCGACTTGGGTGCCGACGTCGTCGTCGTCGACCGACCCGGTGCCGGCGGGATCGGATCTCTGGTGCCGCGCCGGCATTTGATCACCAACCGAGGCAAACGCCTAACGGTCGTCGATCTCAAAACAGTGATCGGGCGAGCGTCCGTTCTTCAAATGCTGGACGGTGCCGACGGTCTGCTCGAAGGATTCCGACCCGGCACGATGGAGCGACTTGGCCTTGGGCCCGAGTCGCTGCTCGGAAGGAATCCCCGCTTGGTCGTTTGCCGGATTACCGGCTGGGGTCAGACCGGTCCGTTGGCGCAGACCGCCGGACATGACATCAATTACATCGCTCTGACCGGCAGCCTCGATACCATCGGGCGGGCCGGGGGGCCGCCGATGCCGCCGGTCAATTTCCTCGGGGACTATGCTGGTGGGACGATGTTCGCCGTGGCCGGCCTCCTCGCGGCCCTCCTGGAGGCGGGTCGTTCGGGGCGGGGGCAGGTCGTCGATGCGGCGATGATCGACGGGGTCGGCGCCTTGATGGCTCCGATGATGGGGATGCTGGCGGCCGGGGCCTGGGTGCCCGAGCGAGGCCGAAACCTGTTTGATACAGGGGCGCCGTTTTACGACGTCTATCCAACGGCCGACCAGAAGTTTCTTGCGGTGGGCGCCTTGGAGGACGAGTTCTTCGCCGCCTTGGTTCGCGGCCTCGGCCTCCCTCACGAGGTCACGGCGAGCCGGTGGAACCAGGGCACTTGGCCCGAACTGAGGCGGCAGATTGCGGCCGCTATCGTGGAAAAGACTCGCGACGAGTGGGAACTGATTTTCGCCGGCTCCGACGCCTGTGTGGCCCCGGTTCTGACCATCGCCGAAGCCGCGGGGCACCCGCACCATCAGAGACGTGGCGGGTTCGTGACGGTCGAAGGCCAGCTCCAGCCGGCCCCCGCTCCTCGGTTCAGTTCCACGCCGCCGCCACCGTCCCCCGCCGCGCCACCTGTCGATCTGACCCCAATTCAGGCGATCCTGGCGGACTGGGGCCGGCCGACTACCGCTTGAAGGGGCCGTCCCGGAGGTCGACGATGCGGCGGACGCGTCCAGCCCGGTCGATCATCCGAACGAACGGTGTGATCAATGTCGTGTGGGCCACGGCAACCGTGCTGGTAGCGGCCGCGAGTGCGGCACCGAAGGTAAATGGGTCAGCCACCGCATCGTTGATGACATAGCCCTCGTCCCGAAGTGAAGCCGCGGTCAGGGCGGAAAGGGGATTCGAGCCACCGCTGTTGAGAAAGCCGGTCATCAATTCGTTCCGAAGGATCGACTCTCGCCAATGAACGTCGCGGGTTCCTCCTCCGCCACTATTCTCAACCGGGACTGCGTTGCCCGCGAACCCCGTGGCGGGACCGGCGGCCGCAAAGGCCATTCGGCCGGCGGGACCAGTGAAGAAGGGGTCGCCGGTGCCGCGCCCTGTTATCAGGCCCTTGAAATTCCACAACGATCCGATGCCGAAGACATGCCCCATCTCATGAAGGACGACATCGCGAAACCGGCCGCTCGTTTCGAGTGCAACGACATCGTCGACGTCGAACTGCATGATCCCAACCACCGACAGTGAATCGTTATCGCGGAAGTAGCAGGCCCCAGCCTGGCCCAGGATGCCTCCGGCGCCATCGATCTTGTCGATCTTCGCGAAGATCAACAAATCGTCGATGGTTTCGTTCAGGCTCTCGCCGCCGCAAAAACTGAGATCATCGTCCGGGGTAAACGGAATGTCCACCAGGTCGCCAAGGATGTGGGTCGACCAGCGAGCCGCGGCGCTGTCGAAGGCTTCCTTCTGGGTGGCGCTGGGCGGAGGCCCGATGAACCGGACGTCCACCCGATAGGCCGAGGCCGGCGGCGTTTGGGTGGTGGCGGTAAAGAGAACCGGCGGTAAGGTCCCGACGGTCGCGCTCAGCCCTTGAGGTCCAGTCCCGAACCGCCAACCGCCTAACGGGGCATCCCCGTTGAAGTCGGACCTTGGCGTGGCCCCGGAAATGGTGCCGCTTCCTTGGGTCACCGCGAAGGTCACGGTTTCGCCGGCCACGGGACGACCCGCCGCGTCGGTGATCCGTACGGACGGCAGTCCGGAGCCGAAATTTCCGACGAAGCCGGCTTGGGTGGCCGGCCCCGTTCGGGCGATGGCCGCGGCCACCGCAGCCACGCCGGTCGCTTTGAATTTGGAAACCGGGACACCGGCGATTTCGGCCGACAGCTCATTGGCGCCGGGCGTGCCACCGAGGACCCAGTTCGGCGCCGTGGCAATCCCGCTGGCGTTGGTGATCGTTCGGGCGTTGCCGACCAGCCGGCCCTGGCCACCCGATACGGAAAAAGCCACGGTGACCCCCGGGAGCGGTTGATTCAGGTCGTCGAGCGCCCGAATGGCCGGCGCGGTGGTGACGCGAGTGCCGGCGTTGGCGGACTGGTTATCGCCGGCATTGAGCTCGACCCGAGCGGGAGTGCCGAAAGCGACAAAGTTGGTGGTGGTGAAATTCGGGCCTCGGGCCTGCACGGTGTAGGCCCCCGGCTCTCGGGCAATCTTCCACGAGGTCACTGCGACCCGCCCGCCTCCGTCGGTCACGCCAGTCGGATCTTGGATCGTCGAACGGCCGGTGGAGTCGACAAAGGAAATCGGCTGGCCGGCAATCGCGTTCCCAAAGGCGTCCGTCGCTCGGAGGGCAGGGGGGCTGGCTACGGTCTGGCCCACGACGACGAACTGGCTCGGGTTGGAGACCGGGACCAGAAACGCGAGCTGTCCGATCGTCGCGGTGGCGTGGGCTGTGGCCGAGGCGATCCCGGTCGCAGTGGCCGAGAAGATTTGGGGTCCCAGCTTCCCGCCGAGGATCCAGGTTACCGACACGACGCCGAGGGCATCGCTGGTATCAGCGGGGGCGGAGAGAAACCCGGCCTCCTGAGCAATCGCAAAGGACACCGGCACGTTGGGCAGCGGCCCGTCCTTGTCGCCGACGACGAAGTTGATCGGGGCGGCAAGCGGGGCTCCGACTTGGGCCACCTGGTTGTCGCCGGAGGCGAGGGTGATTCGGTCGGCCACCCGAGGTGGCGGGGTGGGATCCTGCCCGCAGCCGGCGGCCGAAAGGCCCAGGACAACGAGGATCGAGCGGGCCGGGAGGCGCATTGACAAACTCCGGTCGAGAGGTGGGTCCCAATTGAGAATCGCACCCCGGCGGGCCCAAAGGAACCCCCCCGGGGCTGCCGAATCTGGCAGAACTCCTTGACCTGTATAGACCTCGGCGGTAGCTTTCCGGGCTCTGATTTAGGGTAATAAATGCCGACGATTAATCAACTCGTCCGCCGCCCCCGTAAGGCGCCGGTGTACAAAGACAAATCTCCAGCCCTCACGCAGAATCCGTTTCGGCGCGCGGTCTGTACTCGCGTCTATACCGTCACTCCGAAGAAGCCGAACTCCGCGCTCCGAAAGGTGGCCAAGGTCCGGCTCACCGACGGGTACGAGGTCATTGCCTACATTCCTGGCGAAGGTCACAATCTCCAAGAACACTCGATCGTCCTGATTCGGGGCGGGCGGGTGAAGGATTTGCCAGGCGTGCGTTATCACATCGTCCGGGGTACCCTTGATGCCGCCGGCGTCAACGGCCGGAAGCAGAGTCGTTCCAAGTACGGGGCCAAGGCGCCCAAGGCGGGCGCGGCAGCCGCCACGAAGGGTGGTAAGAAGTGAGCCGGCGCAATAAATCAGTTCGTCGCCCGATCCCTCCCGATCCGCGATACGACAGCCAGACGGTTTCAAAGTTCCTGAACGCGCTGATGTACCAGGGCAAGAAGAGCCTCGCGGAGCGGGTGTTCTACACGGCCATGGACTTGATCGAAGAGCGGACCGGTCAGCCCGGTGTCACGGTCTTCAAGCAGGCGGTTTCGAACGCCAAGCCGGCTGTCGAGGTCAAGAGCCGCCGGGTCGGTGGGGCGTCCTTGCAGGTGCCGGTCGAAGTCCGACCCGAGCGGCGAACTGCCTTGGCCATGCGGTGGATCATCCAGTACTCGCGGGCCCGGAGCGAGAAGTCGATGTCAGAGCGGCTCGCGGCTGAAGTTATCCTTGCCTCCAAGGGCGAGGGTAACACGGTGAAAAAGAAGGAAGACACCCACAAGATGGCGGAGGCCAATCGGGCGTTCGCGCACTATCGCTGG
The DNA here is from genome assembly GCA_043769075.1 of Gemmatimonadota bacterium. GTDB lineage: Bacteria > Gemmatimonadota > Gemmatimonadetes > Gemmatimonadales > GWC2-71-9 > SHZU01. The sequence goes on from JAYVJS010000439.1 coordinate 7,421, forward strand.
TAGGTCCGCTGGGCGTCATCGGACCGTGGTTAACTGGCCGGGGCCAAACCCCGGCCTTTGTTGTATATATGCCACAATGTGGCTGAGGATCTGTAGGCTCCCCAACGCACGCTGTGTAATAATCAGTCGTTACGAGAAGCTAACTCATTGATAAACATCCGTATTAGCATGGCTCATTTTTTGATACTCAGGTGCGCACAACTCACATCAGGAGCGCCGGTCATGCCTGTCCATGGCAGTGCGCAGGGGGTTCTGGGGGATTCTCGATTCCATTGTCAGCTGGATCACTCGCGGAGGTTTATGAAAAGAGCAATTGCTGCGTTGGGGTTTTTGACGTTGGTTGGGACCAGTACCGGACACGCCGGGGCGGTCGACGCCAATCGGTGGTATCAGTTTTGTTTCGGCGCAGCGGGAACGTTCGCGACTTCGAACAGTGCAGGCAACTGTGTCGCTCCGTTTGATCTTGAGGCCGACCTGCCGCCGTGGACCTTCTCGTCGACCACATCGTTCCGTTTCATCGTCCAAGACTTGTTCTTGTCGGGTGACCAGTTCTCACTATTCGACGCCCTCGTCGAGATTGGCCAGACGTCGGTGCCGGCTGGTGGTGGTGGGTGTGGCAACAACCCCGTGACCTGTCAGGGGGATCCCCGCTTCAGCCGGGGTGAGTTCTTGTTGGGAGCCGGAAGCTACAGTTTCCGAATTCGGGCTGACCAAAGCCCCTTTGGAAGTGGAGGCGCGGGTTTCCGAATCGAACCGACTCAGGTTGTACCGGAGCCCGGATCCATGGGTTTGGTCGCCATTGGTTTGGTCGGCCTCGGGACTCTCCGACGGCGGAGGAAGAGAATGGCCGCCTAACGCGGCCGGTGTGACGGAGGGACTCTTGGCTTTGCGGGGGTTCCGGCGGTCCGCTGGAACCTCCTTGCCGTTACACCTTCGCAACAGCTTTCGGCAAGGCAGGAACAATGGCTAGTAGCCCCGGCTCGGTTGATCGACGGCCCTTCCTTCCCCTGATGCTCGCGTCCGGGGTCATCCTGTTGCTGGACTCGATCATCGACTGGCTGGTGGGTTCCTACCCATTCGCGGTCGGCTCGGTCGAGTGGCGGTTCGGATTCGTTGGTGTTTTAGGCACCCGGGTCGGGCCGATCCTCATCGCAGAGTTGATTGTCGTCGGCGCCCTGATTGCGATGGGGTCGAGGCTGGCCTTGCGGGTGGTCGGATTCATCCACATCGCGGGAACCGTACTCGTCACGTTGGCGACGATCAGCTTCCTGCTGGACGGGCTCCAGCTCCGGGCCGGTGTCTCGAACCCCGCCCGACCCGTTCTTGGCCTCCAGTCGTTTAGGGCCCTCGGGTCGCTCATCCTCCTCGCTTGGCTGACGGGCTGGCTTGGTGTCGTTCTGTGGAAAAGGGCTGGTCCCAAAGTCGCGGCTCGGTCGAATCAGATCCTGGTCGGGAACACGGTGCCGGACCGATGAGGACGTCAACCGACGGGGCAAGGGACGGATTTCGGCCCCTTCGACGCCCCGCGCTGGTCGTATCGGGGGCCCTGATGCTGGGGCTTCTGAGCAACGTGTTACCGAGTGCTGTCCAGGCCGTTGGGCCGTCCTTTTGGTGGTATCAAGTGCCAATCAGCCTGGTCCGGTCGATATCCATGCTGGTTGCCGCGGACCTGATTTTAGCGTTCTGTGTCCTTGAGACGGGCGGGGTGGGGGTCGGCCGCTTGGCTCGAGTGCACTTGGCGGTCGGAACCGGCCTCGTGGTCCTGGCGGTCGGACATGCGATCGTCCTTCCGGGGCTGGCCGCTAAGTTGCCGAACCCTACCTTTGAAACGTTTTTCTGGGGTGGTTCGGGCCGTTCCCTGCTGGTGCTCACCTCGTTGGGTCTGGTCGCCGTCATGCCGAAGACTTTCCTTTGGTGCAAGAAGCAGCCAACTTTGG
>JAYVJS010000440.1:0-6889 GCA_043769075.1 Gemmatimonadota bacterium
TGGACCGGGTCATCCAGCCGAATCGCCTCGAGGGGGGTGCCGGCCGGCACCTCATGAAGCCCCTCGGGTACGATCAACAGCGCGTTGGCGGCTACCATCGAACTGAGGATTCCGGAGCCCTGAGGGCCGGTCAGGGCGGCGGTCGCAGCGGCTCCGTCGCCGGTCACCGTTACCCGGAGAAAATGCTGGAGGGTTGGGGTGAGTGTGATGGCATCCGCCGTTCTGACCAGGACAGCGCGGCGAAACGGGAGTCGGTGGCCCATCATCCGCCGGATAGCGGGCCGAACGAACAGTTCGAACGTGACCATGGCACTGACCGGGTTCCCGGGCAATCCGACCCACGGGACCTTGCCTAACACTCCGAACCCCACGGGGGCGCCGGGCCGCATCCGAATCTTCCAGAAGTCGATCTGGGCGCCCATCGATTGGACCACGCCGCGAAGGTGGTCGTGGTCCCCCACGCTGATCCCCGCGGTGGTGACAATCAGGTCACAATCGAGGGCCGATTCCAGGTGCTGACGAACCGACGCTGGCGTGTCGGCTGCGATGCCGAGGTTGACCGGCTCCCCGCCGGCCTGCCGAACCAAGGCCGCCATCGTGTGGGTGTTGGAACTGGCGATCTTCCGGCCGGTCAAGATCAGGTCCGGCTGATCGATGTCAACGACTTCGTCTCCCCCGCCAAGAATGGCCACTCGGGGCCGCCGGTAGACGACCGGATGGGCCACCGCCAGGGAGGCCAAGAGCCCCAGGTGGGCCGGTCCGAGCGTGGTGCCGGCTTCGAGCGCCAGGGCCCCGGCCCGGAGGTCCTCGCCCGCGTGGCGCACGTTGACGCCGCAGTCACGATCGTTCCGGATGGTGACGGACTCAGTGCCGAGATCGGTGTCCTCTTGGCGGATGACCGAATCGGCCCCGACCGGCAGCGGTGCGCCGGTGAAGATTCGGGCGGATTGCCCCGGTCCGACCGGGTGGACCGGAAAAGCACCCGCCGGGATCTGTTCGATCACCGCCAGCCGGATCGGAGTCGCGGGGCCCGCGCCTCGCACATCCGCCGCCCGGACAGCGTATCCATCCATGGCGGAATTGGTCCAGAACGGGAGGTTGATCGGGCTCAAGACGGGTTCGGCTAGGACACTGCCTAACGCAGTGCTCAAGGGCACTCGGAGAGCCGGTCCGACCGTCACGACGGCTTGGATTCGTTCGGCGGCCTGGCGAGCAGTCAGGCTGGTCAGCACCGCTACTCGACCGGCTTGGCGCGGTCCCAGGCGATGGACGCCAGCATTTGGAGCCACATAGTGTCGGTAAACCGGAGGACCGGGCAGGAGACCTGCGGGACTGCGATGTCGCTCAGGACCGCGACCCATTGCTCGGGGTGAGCGGACGTTGCGGCGATCGGGGCGGGGCCGACGGCGGTTCGAAAGATCTCGATCTTCGGGATCGGCGCGTGCCGAAACCCCTCGACAAGGACCAGGTCCCGGTCGGCGAAATACTGGCGGGCCAGCGTCTCGGGGTCGGTATCGTCGGCCCGCCGTTCGAACACCGAACGCACGTCGGGGCCGGCAATCAGCACGGCATCCGCGAGCCCTTCGTGGAAGTGCCGATAGCCGTCGGAGCCCTCCCCGCCGAGGAGCGGAGATTGCGACGCATGCTTGATCGTCGCGACTCGCCGCTTCCGCCGGTGGAACTCACGCGCCAGCGCCACCAACAAGGTGGTCTTCCCAGCGCCCTGGAGCCCGACAATGGAGAGAATTCGCATGGCGGAGGGAGAATACCTCACTCCCCGGGGCGGGGAAAGAGGGCAGCCCGGTTGGCTCGCTCGAGATCCGCGGGTGAGTTGACATTGAAAAAGAGCCGGGCCGGATCGCCAAACTCCTCGATCGCCGCCCGCTCCACGATCCCCACCCGAATGTCGGCGTGGAATCCGACCGCCCGGAAATCCTGCCGGGCTATCGCAGCCTCCACCGGCCCAAGACAGGTCGGACCGTAGCCGGCGCACAGTGGTTCCATGCCCCGAGGGCCCGGGCTGGCCGGGAGAACGGCGTCGAATCCGGGCAGCCGGCCCGCCAGGAGCCGGAGGAGTCCGGCCGGGACGAAGGGCATGTCCCACCCCGCGCAGATCACCGGGCCGGCGGCCGCCGAGAGGGCGGCGTGGATTCCACCTAACGCCCCGGCATCGGCCACCAAGTCGGCCACCACCCGAAGGCCGGGATGCCAGTCCGCCGCGTCTGGCGCGTTGGCGATCAACAGCGGGGGTGCGCCAAAGGCTTCCACCATCGCGGCGACAACCCGGTCGAGCATCCTGACCCCACCCACCTCGAGGAGTCCCTTGGGACCGCCGCCCAACCGGCTGGCCCGGCCACCGGCTAGGATCACCCCGGTGGGTTCAGGCATCTCCCAGGCATTCGGCCGAGAGGTCGTTGTCTTCGGCGATCATCACTCGGTCGAGCGTCGTTCCCGAGGGCAATCGGAGGGCCAGCCTCCGAAAGATGTCTCGAGCAATACCCTCGCACGTCGGAAGGACGTCGGTCAACGACGGGACGTCGCGGTGGAGGTGTTTCCCGTCGAATCGGGCCGTGACCTCGTCCGCCAACAGCCGATCGAGCAGTGGGAGATCGATGGCCATCGGCATCCGTTCATCGACCGGGCCCGCGACCGAGACCTCACACCGATAATGATGGGCGTGCGGTTCGGAGGTCCACCCGAACCGGGCTCGGTTGTCCTCCGGGGAATGGTTCGGGTCCGCCAGCCGATGGAAGGCCCGAAAGGCGACGGCGCGGGTGAGGCGGATCCGCATCGGCCGGCAGATCAGAAGAACGGATTGCGAAAGGCGTACCCGAACCCGGCGTGAATCATCGGGAGCGGAGCCCACTCTTTCAGGGCTTGGCCGAGAAGAATCGGAGACGCCGGCCCGGCCCCGTCCGGATCGAGGCTCCGATAGGTCGCCGGATAGCTCAGGCTCGAAAAGACGGCCCGGGCTTCAACCCGCAAAAACATCCGGCGACTGAGGAACACGCGGGCCCCGATCGACGGCGCGATATAGAACTTGGTACTGAATTTGTAGCCACTGGAATCCGCAGGCAGTTTCTGGCCGAAGGCAAACCCGATGCCGGTGTTCACGTAGGGGGCGATCGAGTGCCAGGTTTTGCCCCCAGTGAGGTTGAGCTGTAGAGTGCCCTCACCAAAGTACACCGTGTGCTTGAACGGTCCGGTGATCGGCTTTGTGACCGAACTGGGTGTGGCGATGTTCCGATCGAGCCGGGCCACCCCGCCCGCCAAGCCGATCGACACCGCCCGGTCGGCGAGGAATTCCTGCCGAAGCCAGGCAATCGTGCCGTCGTGAGGCCCGAGGCCGATCGTGCCGCCCGCGCCCCAGGCTCGGCCGGCGGAGAGCGAGACGAACTGGGAATACCGAAGGTCACGAAAGGGCGAATGGGCCGGGTCATGCCCCGCTTGGGCGCCGGCCGGCCGAATCAGAAGACCGAGGGCCGCGATCAGCGGCAAGAGGGCGTTAGGCTTAGCTGGCACGAGAGAGACTCCGTCCGGTCATGTCTGCCGGTTGTTCGAGCCCGAGTAGCTCGAGAACCGTCGGCGCCACGTCACAGAGCGCTCCCCCCGGGCGGAACGCCCGGATCGGAGTACCCAGCGCGACGAAGGGAACCGGATTGGTGGTGTGGGCGGTATGAGGCCCCCCGGTGACGGGGTCAACCATCATTTCGCAATTGCCGTGATCGGCGGTCACGAGGACGCGGGTACCGGTGCGCTCGGCGGCCGTCAGGATTCGGCCGAGACACTGATCGACCGTCTCGACGGCGGTAATAATCGCGCCCGGCACGCCGGTGTGGCCCACCATGTCCGCGTTGGCGAAGTTGCACAGAAAAAAGTTGTGATCCCGGCGGTCGAACGCCGTGCACAGTGCGTCGGCGATGCCGGCGGCGCTCATCTCAGGCCTCAGGTCGTAGGTCGCCACCTTTTGCGACGGGATCAGCAGCCGTTCTTCCCCCGGATACGGCGGTTCGACGCCGCCGTTGAAGAAGTAGGTCACGTGGGGGTACTTCTCGGTTTCGGCGGTCCTGAATTGGGTCATCGAGGCGTCAGCCAAGACCTCGGCCAGGATCCGCGCCAGATTGAAAGGCGGAAACGCCTGGGGCAGCGGGAACGTCCGGTCGTACTGCGTCATCGTGACGCCATGGAGCTTGGGGCGGCCGGCGACGTCGAAGCCGGTGAACCCGTCGATGAACAGGGCCCGGACGATCTGCCGCATCCGATCGCTCCGGTAGTTGAAGCAGATCACCGCGTCGCCGTCGCGAAGCAGCCCAACGGGAGCTCCGTTCCGCTCCAAGAGGATCGGCCGAATGAATTCGTCGGTCTCGCCTCGATGGTAGGCATCCGTGATGGCCGCCACTGGGTCGGTCGCCCGGGTGCCGACGCCGTGGACCATCAAATCGTACCCCAGGCGGATTCGCTCCCACCGATTGTCGCGGTCCATGGCGAAGTAGCGCCCGACCAAGCTGGCCACCGCGCCGCGCGATCCGGTGATCCGGGCGATGTCGGCCACCAGGGTGGCCACGAACCCTTGGGCCGACTGGGGCAGGGTATCGCGGCCGTCGAGGAAGCCGTGCACGGCGATCCGGGGCAGATCGAGCTTCATCCCGAGCTCGAGGCATGCGAGCAAGTGGCTGTCGATGGCGTGAACTCCGCCATTGCCGATGAGGCCGGCCAAGTGAAGGGTGCCGCCGGTCTGCCTGAGGTGGCGACCAAGCTCCAACATTTCGGGGAGCTGAAAGAACGCGCCGGTGCGAATGGACTCGGAGATCCGCACCAAGTCTTGAGGCACCACCCGGCCGGCGCCGAGGTTGAGGTGGCCGACTTCGCTATTGCCCATTTGCCCGACCGGGAGTCCGACAGCCAGGCCACTGGCATCGAGCAGGGTCCGGGGACATGAGTCCCAGAGCTGGTGCCACACTGGAGTGCGGCCCAGCTCAATCGCGTTATGCGCGGATTCAGGACGGTAGCCCCACCCGTCGAGGACGATCAGCGCGACGGGGGGCGTTCGGTTTGACATGCTCTCTGGCGCCGTCTACTATGCGAAATCGTGTTGAAGCTGACCCAATCTAGTCCTGGCCTGGTTCGCCTACCAGCCTGCCTCGCCCTCGCCTTGGCGGTGTTTGCCGTTCCGGCCTTCGCCCAAGGCAAGCAGCGGGCGTCCTCTGCGGCCCCGATCCTCAAAGATCCTGGTGGCATTCGGCTCGGCTCCTTGGTGGCCGGGGTGAGTTATTCGATCGGCCGCACCAACGGGAATCACGTCGAAACCACGGTTGAGGGATGGCTCCCGGCTGGGTCGACCCAACCCACGGCCCGCGATGGCTTCGATCTGGCCGTCATTGCCGGCGCCGGTGCAGTCATCCGAGCCGTTCCTGGGGGCTCGGTCATTGCCAGGGTCCAAGAAGGGACCCTCTTGTCCAAGGTCTCCGCCCGGGGCTCCTGGATTCGGGTTCGGCGGGCCGGATGGGTCGCCCGGAACGCGCTTCAAGCCGAACCGCCGGTGCTCGCCAAAGAGGACGCTCCGAAACCGAAACCGGCCGCGGCGGTTGTCCCGCCAACTCAGCCGGCAACCCCGCCGATCTCGGTGCCGACTCCGGCTCCCACCTCGGTGCCGGCCGCGCCCCGCACCGACTCAGTCAAGACGGCCGGGAACCAAGTGTCGACCGGGCCAATCGTCGGGTCATTACCAGATGCCCACCTGAGCGGGACCGTCTCAGGTGCGGCTACTTTGCGCTCCGGCGCGGTGCTTTCCGCCACGCCTGATGGCCGGCCGGCCGCGACGCTGTCGCAGGCGGGCGATGTCCAGGTCATCGAGCGCACTCGCGATTGGACCCGGGTCCGATACGAAGGTTGGGTCCGGAATGCCGATGTCGCCGCTGAAGTGACGTCCGGCCCTAGGATCACCGCCGTCATGCTGCGCGACCAGCCGCAGAAGTACGTCGGGCAGACCGTGACCTGGCGGGTCCAGTACCTGGCCGTCCAGGAGGCTGATGCTCTGCGGCCGGAAATCCCCAAAGGGATGTCGTACGTGTTAGCCCGGGGTCCCCTCCCGGAAAGTGGTTTTACCTACGTCATCGTGACCAGCCAGCAAGCCGCCGAGTTCCGGCAGCTCGCGCCTCTGGATGAGGTCGCGATCGAGGCCGTCATTCGGGCCGGCCGGACCAAATACCTGCCGACCCCCGTGCTCGAACTGGTGAAAGTGGTTCCCCGATGAACGATGCGCTCTCGCAACGGATTCTCCGCCGACTCGAGTCCCTGACCGACGAACGGGGCTATCAGATCCTCGACTATGTTGAATTTCTCGAGAGCAAGTATGCCGAGCGGGCGGCCCCGACCAACCTGTTTGCCCGGATGACGGAGACCGTTGAAGATGTGATGCGGGCGGGGAAAATCCCGGTGAAGGCGATCTCGGGTACGATGGGCATGATGGATAGCGCCAGCAAAGTGATGAAGGGGGTCGCCGCCGCAGCCCAAGCAGTGGTTGATGAAGCCATTTCAGCGGTTGAAACGAGGCCCGGTGCCCCGCCGAGCAATCCGACCTTGCCCCCCAAATCGAGCCCCTAGCCGGACCAAGGCGTTGCTTGCCTGGACGAAGGCACCCTTCTAGGTTTGCCCATGGTTCAGGTAAATGGTTCCCTCCCGGTTGGCTGCCCCCTCTTCAAGAGTCCGTTCCCATGAGCACCCTGCGCCCAGGGGTTGCCCTCACGTTCGATGACGTCCTGCTGGTACCCCGGCACGGCACCGTTCATCCACGCGAGGTCTCGACCCAAAGCATGTTCACCCGTGCCATCCCCCTCAACATTCCGCTGGTCGCCGCGGCCATGGATACGGTCACCGAGTCCGAAATGGC
>JAYVJS010000441.1:0-8029 GCA_043769075.1 Gemmatimonadota bacterium
CTATTTTCCCCTCCAGCAACGGCTTCGACGTCAGGATCGAGAAGTCCGGGAACCGGAAGACGATCCGGTTCCCGGATTCCTCTACTCCAGCCACGGTTCCGTTTCGGACCGCTCGAATTGCATCCTTTGCCAGGCGGAGGTGGGCCGGATCGGCGACGGCGGTATTGTGGGCCGGCAAGAGGCGCCTCAGGGCGGGGACTAGGGCGGCCAGCCGACCCATCGATTGCTCATAGGCATCGAGGTCGGTCTCCGGTACATAGAGCCAGATTGCGGCATCGTAGTACGAGTCGCCGGTCCAGAGGAGCCCGTTGGCTCGATCGAGGAGGGCAACCGCGTCCGGCGTGTGCCCCGGTACACTGAGGATCTCAAGCCGGCGTCCACCGAGGTCGACGGTATCGCCGTCGGCTACGAGGCGTGATGGGCGCCACGGTCTGGTGAAAAAGCCGCTGGTATCGGCCCCGGCTGGGGCGCCACGGCAAAAACTCTCAGGTGCGACCTCGCCCGCCAGTTCTCGATGAGAAAACCCCTGTTGGTTGGCTTTGGTGTAGGGGGTGTCCATCGCAAGGATCCGATCGAATTCCGCGTTGCCGCCTACGTGGTCGTAATGGGTATGCGAGTTGAGGACCTCCACGGGCAGCTTGGTGAGTTGCTCCACGACGGGTCGGATCGGGATGATCCCGATGCCGGTATCGAACAGAAGCGCCCGTTCAGTGCCGACGATGAGATAGGAGATGGCCTCTTGGAATTGGTAGGCCTCGACCAGGGCGAACACTCCCGGTTCGACCTGGTAGATGTCGAACCAATCCGAGCTGGTGGTAGCCTCCTCGAGGCTGAGATTGGCGGGTCGGGGGACCTGGTCGCACCAACGAACCTGGGCGCCGGTAGCAAGGGGCGGAGGGGCCTTCGGGGCCGGCCGGCAGCCGCCAACGGCAAGGATCAGCGCTAGCGCAAGAGCGGAGGTGGCCTGGTGGTTCGGCATTGAACCTTTTTTCCTGGTGCGGATGGGTGATAGCATTGTAGCACTATGACTCTGTTTCCAGGATTCGAGGACCGGTGGTTCGAGGTTGGGGACGTGGTAATTCGCGGGGTCGTGGGCGGGTCTGGCCCACCTCTTCTCCTGCTCCACGGCTATCCGCAGACCCATGCCATGTGGCACAAGGTGGCGGCTCGGCTGGCGGGCCATTTTACCGTGGTGGCGACGGATCTTCGCGGCTACGGGGGCAGCAGCAAGCCGGAAGGTCTGCCTGATCACAGCAACTACTCCAAACGGGTCATGGCTCTGGACCAGGTTCGGGTCATGAGTTCCCTCGGCTTCGAGCGCTTCAGGGTAGTGGGGCACGATCGGGGTGGACGAGTCGCCCATCGGATGGCACTCGATCACGGGGCCAGGATCGTCCAATGGGCTGTCCTCGATATCGTGCCCACCCGGACAATGTATCTCCGGACTGATCGAGTATTTGCTGAGGCGTACTATCACTGGTTCTTTCTGATCCAGCCGTCGCCCTTGCCGGAACAGCTGATCGGTGCCGATCCGGATTTCTTCATTAACACTCATCTCGGGAGCCGGCATGCCGGCCTCGAAGCCTTCGACCGAGAGGCGTTGACGGAGTATCGAACGGCGTTCCGCTCGGTCGCGTCTATTCATGCGACCTGCGAAGACTACCGGGCCGCGGCCAGTGTCGACCTGGAACACGATGGGGCCGATTTGCATCGCCAGGTTCAAGCGCCGCTCCTCGCTTTGTGGGGGAAGCGTGGCGTGATCGAACGGTGCTTCAAGCCGATTGCGGATTGGGAGGAGCGGGTGGTGTCGGTAACCGGCCGGAGCATCGAGTGTGGTCACTATTTGGCCGAGGAATCGCCGGCGGAAACCGCCGCGGAGTTGCGGCGGTTTTTCGGGGCGTAGCGGCTAGCGCTGTTTCTTGGCTCGTTCGAGCCGAGCCTTGGCTACGAGGTCCCTTACCTCTTCCATCAGCCGGGCTCCGTTGTAGGGAATTCCGTCCTTGATGGTCCATTCCACGCCTCCGGATCGGATCTCCTTGCCGTCTTTGATCGCCGTGGTGCCGGTGGGGTAGAGTACTTTCAGATCTTCAAGGGGGTTGCCGTTGACGACGATCAGGTCGGCGAGGAATCCAACCCGAACCCGGCCGAGTTCCTTTTCGACGCCGATAATCTTGGCGTTGTTGGCGGTGGCATGCTGGATCACCTTGAGGGGGTGGAAGCCGGCTTCTTGGTGGAGTTCCATCTCCCGGATCACGCCGAAGCCGTACATCTGGTAGATGAATCCGGCATCCTCTCCCACCCCGATGAGACCCCCCATGCGCTCGAAATCGCGTAGGGCGGCCATCCAGATCCGGTAGTTCTCTTTCCAATACGTTTCGTCAATCGACGACCAGCCGATGAAATAGGAACCGTGGTTGGCCGGGTTCGGCCGGAAGTACTCTTCGAGGGTAGGATGGAGGTAATCCTTGAACCAGGGTTGGTTTTCGGCTCGCTGGAGATCGCGGCTCGCCTCGTAGATCACGAGGGTGGGGTCCCAGGCCACGCTGCTATCGACCATGGCCTGAAGGACTTTCTGCAATCGTTCTGGGTTAGCTTCCCGCCAAATCCGCCCGGCGTACCGGAATCGGTGGGTTTCGTCGTTGTAGTTGAAATTTGAGGGGAATCGTTGCACGCCCTCTTCGAAGGCGGCGTCCGGGACGCCATACCAATGCTCGATGCTCCGGGTCCCGAATTTGACGTCGTCCCAAGCGGTGGTTTCCTCGACGCCAACATGGTGGGCCACGGGGAGTCCGGCTTTTCGCGCTTCGTCTTCCATCGGGGCCATCAGGTCGCGCTCCATGCCGCCGATTTTGATCCCGTCGGCGCCGAGTGCTTTGACCTCGCGGACCCGGAGCCGGGCTTGTTCGATGGTTCGGATCGCCGGACCCTTGGTGTAGCCGGTGTAGAGGTACAGGCGAGGCGCCGCAAGCTTTCCCGCTGCGCTCTTTTCTTTGAGTTCGAGGAATTCCTTGAGGTCGCCGCCGGAACTGACGTCACGCACAGTGGTCACACCCGAAGCCAACCACAGCTTGAACTGATAATCGTACGGTTGCGGCACGCCGCCCCGTTCGTTCTGGAGATGGCCGTGGGCGTTGATCAGTCCGGGGAGGAGATACTTGCCGGTGCCGTCGATCTCCGCATCGGCGGCAGCGCGGCGCGGCCGTCCGGCGTTGGCCGCGACAGGATCGAGGGCGACCATGTCGACGATCCGGTTGCCCTCGACGATCACGTCATAGGGCCCTTCGGCGGGGGTGCCGTTACCCTGAACGACCAGCACATTCCGAATCGCGAGGCGGCCACTGGGCCTGTCGCCGTGGTTCACGTTCTTGGTTTGGGCCTGAGCACTCGAGCCGCTCAGCACGACGCCGGCGAGGATCAGCAATAGGGCGGGTTTCATTCAGCGAATCACTTCGGTGAGGACCCGGCCGTCCAGCGGCTCGGTCGGTTTCACGTGGAGAACCTGGGCCAGCGTCGGCGCGATGTCGACCGTTCGTACGAAGCCCGGGTACCGGCCGGCCTTGAACGGGCGGCCATAGAATATCAGGGGGACATGGGAGTCATAGTCGTGAGGTGATCCGTGAGTCGCGACGATCGGGTAGTTGAAGATGTCACCCTCTTTCAAGGTGATCACGCCAGTCGGACGGAGGTCGTCCGGGAACATCTGGAGCCATCGGCGAGCGATCGGGTCTTTCGCGAGATCGCGTCCGGCGAGGTCGGCGAATCGGTCGGCTCGGAGCACTCCGGGCACGGCGGCCGCGGCCTGGAGGAATACCTGGGTCACCCGGTCGGCCGTGAGGCCCTTGTTGCCCAACTTGGCCGGGTCAACGAAAAACGCCCCACTTTCGGTGTCGACGGCCGTGGTATCGCCGCCGCTCTCTTTGACTGCGGCTTTGGCGGCGGCAAAGGCGTCATCGAGGCTGACCCGCCGTCCGCCATGGAGCTCGGGAATGAACCCACCGCCGTGGTCGGCAGACAGGGCCACGATGACTTGATTCGAATCTCTGAGGGAGTAGAGGGTATCGAGGAAGGCACCGAGAACCCGGTCGAGGCGGACGATCTGGTCGTGTTGCTCCTTGGACTCCGGACCATAGAAATGACCGACATAATCGGTGCCGGACAAGGAGACTGCCATGACATCGGTTGGGCCGCGGCCGCCGAGGTTGAGTTGCCTGAGGCCTTGGAGGGCAAACCGCAGCGTCATCTCGTCGATCATCGGCGTGAATCGCATCTGGGCGGCCGCGGCCGCCGAATCGGCCGGAAATTGATGCGGGAACATGAAGTTACGGCCGAACCCTTCGTACTTGACGCTGTCGATCTCGGGGTAGTCGGCCGCGGGCCGGAGGGTGGCCCATTGCTGCCCGGCATAGCGCTGGGGCAACCGTTGGGCGTTGAAGGACGATACCCACGTCGGAAGGGTGTCCCGGTACCAGGTGCTGGTGGTAAATGTCCCATTGTTGGCGTACCAATAGACTTCTTGTTTGGACCGGCCAATTGGGAGAATGGCGCCGCGGTCCTTGGAGGAAACTGAAAACGCCCGGGCGCCGGGGTCGACCGCAGTCAACCAATCGGTGACGGTAGTGCCTCGAAACCGAAACGGCGCCGCGCCCAAGTCGCTGGCTCCGATCAAGGGCCAATCGGTGGAGTTCACGCCGGCCAGATTCCGGGTGATCCCGGTACTTCTCGGGAAGCGTCCAGACATCAAGGTGGCATGACCGGGAGCGGTTTCGGTGATCGCGTGGTCGTGGTGGGCATCGAGGAAGACGGCCCCGTTTTCGAACAGACGAGTGAGGCCGCCGCTCAGCTGGCTCTTAAACCGCTCGTAGTAATCCGGCCGCATTTGGTCGATGGTAATAAAGACCAGGAGCGACGGTTTGGGATCGCCGGGCTGGCGCGAGGGGGTCGGCGTGGGCGCGGGATTCTTGGCGGCCGGTGAGCAAGACGCGAGGCCGAGGATCAGCGGCAGACCAGCCGTTCGGACGAACCGGAGGTATTTCATGGAGAGATAATAGGGCGCGAACGAGGGAAGGGGAACCGTCGCGCCCCTCGCGGGGGCCGGCCTCCGGCGGTATGATGATCGACTCCCCCCAACGACGGAGCTTCCATGCGGGCACACACTCTTGTCTCCATCCTGGTTGGTGTCCTGAGCGCCGGAATGGCCCAAGGGCAGGAGGCTCCCAAGAAAAGCGGGCCGGAGCGGTTGTTCCGAGATCGAGAGCCGTTGGAGCTGACCCTCCGGGCCCCGTTTAACGAGCTTTTTAAGAACCGCGATACCATGAAGACCAAGCCGTTACCGGGCCGGTTCGAGTGGGTCGACGCCAAGGATGGGCGGAAAACGGTGCCGGTGCAGCTCGACACGCGAGGGCACTTCCGGCTTCGGCGAGCGACCTGCGCCTTCGCGCCGCTCAAGGTCGAGTTCGACAAGGACTCCACCAAAGGAACCGTCTTCAGCGGCCAAGGCGGGATCAAACTGGTGACCCATTGCCAGAACGCGAAGGGAAACGAACAGAACCTCCTGATCGAGGAGGCGACCTACCGGATGTACAATCTCCTGACGCCCTTTAGTCACCGGACTCGGCTGGCCAAGATCACCTATGTGCCGGACGACACGACCAAGGCGGTCACCCGGTACGGTTTCTTCATCGAGGACGACAAGGAGTTGGCGAAACGAACCGGGACCTCCCTCATCATGGCCACCGGCGGCAATTTTTCCGACATGGAACCGGGCCAGCTCGATCTGGCCATGCTGTTCGAATACCTGATCGGCAACACCGACTGGTCGGTCGTGATGATCCACAACTTCCGGATCTTGGACCCTGGGAAGGGAGAATCCTTTATCCCGGTGGCGTATGATTTTGACTTTTCGGGGCTGGTCGGGGCTTCGTACGCCGTGCCGGACGCCCGGCTTCCGATTAAGAGTGTGAAGGAGCGACTCTATCGAGGGCCGTGCCGAAAAATCGAAGAGCTACTGCCGGTTTTCGCCCGGTTCACCCAGGCCAAGGATTCGCTCTACGCCGTCGTTCGAGGGATGCCGGACCTCGAACCCAAACGCGCTAAAGAAGCGACCGACTATCTCAACGGATTCTTCGACCAGATCAAACGGCCGAAGGACTTCGATCGCGAGCTCGGCTATGCCTGCCGCGGCCGGTAACTACCCGGCCACGGTCCAGGTGCGGCCGACGTGCATCAGCGCGGCGAGATCCTTCGGGCCGCTCGTCGCTGATTTCATCTGAGCGAACACCACGTCCTCGTAGGTGGGTGCCGGGTTGCAATAGAGGACCCCGAGAACTTGAGGAAATGCCGGGGGGTGGAGCGAGCCCAGCAGGGAAGCCAAGGTCCGATTGGTCTCATCGTGGACCAGAATGTCCCCTTCGGTGATGCCATTCTCGCCGATGGTGACGACTTCGAGCTCTAGGGCCGCCGGCTTGAGTCGGAGACCCTGGCGCTTTTCCGGTCCGAACACCAGCGGCTTGCCGTGCTCGGCCAGCAACTGCCGTTCGACCGCCACGCTCTTGTCGGTGAAGTCGTCAAACACGCCGTCGTTGTAGACGACGCAATTCTGGAAAATCTCAACGAAGCTGGTTCCGCGGTGCTGATGGGCACGCTTCAATACCGTGACCATGTGCGCTTGCTGGTTATCAACGGTTCGGGCGACGAACCGTGCCCCCGCGCCGAGGGCGAATAGCGTCGGTGAAAGCGGGGCGTCGAGCGATCCCATAGGGGTCGACGGAGACCGGGTTCCGACTCTCGAGGTCGGTGAATACTGCCCTTTGGTCAGCCCGTAGATCTCGTTGTTGAACAGCAACAATTGAATATCGACGTTCCGGCGAAGCACGTGCAGCATGTGGTTGCCGCCGATCGAAAGGCCGTCGCCGTCACCGGTGACGAGCCAGACGTCGAGGTCGGGCCGGGCGAGCTTCAGTCCGGTCGCGACGGCCGGGGCCCGACCATGGATGGTGTGAAAACCATAGGTCGACACGTAGTAGGGGAACCGAGAGGAACACCCGATCCCAGACACGAACACCGTCGACTCCTTGGTGGCGCCGATATCCGCTAGGGTCCGTTGCACCGCTTTGAGAATGGCGTAGTCGCCGCACCCGGGGCACCAGCGGACTTCCTGATCGGACTCGAAATCGGAGGCTTTGAGGGGCGCCGTCGTGGTGGTCATGGTTTCTGCTCCAGTCGGGTTCGAATCGCGGTCACCAATTCATTGATCTTAAACGGCTTCCCGGTAACCTTGGTCAGTTTTTCGGCCGGAACCAGATATTCGCTTCTGAGCACGGTCACCAGCTGGCCGTTGTTCATTTCTGGCACCAACACCCGGTCAAATTTCTTCAGCAGGTCGCCCAGATTTCTGGGGAACGGCTTGAGATATCGAATATGAATCTGGGAAACCTTCTTGCCCTCAGCCCGGAGGGCCCGGACCGCCTGGTGAATCGGGCCGTACGTCGATCCCCAGCCAACGACGACCATCGGGCCGCTGTCTTCGCCGAGGGCAACGGCCTGGAGCGGGATGTCATTGGCAATCCCGTCGATCTTGGCGGCGCGGACATCGGTCATCTTCTGGTGATTCTCAGGTTCGTACGAGATGTGCCCGGTGTTGAAGTCCTTCTCGATCCCGCCGATTCGGTGCTCGAGGCCGGCGGTACCAGGGAGGGCCCAGACCCGTCCCAAGGTCTTCGGATCGCGAAGGTAGGGGTGGAACCCGGCAGGGTCGGTGTGGAATTTGACCGGGAACGACGGCAACGAAGCGACGTCAGGAATCAGCCACGGTTCCGACGCATTGGCCAAGTAGCCGTCGGTTAGGAGCATGACCGGCGTCATGTACTTGGTGGCGATCCGGACCGCTTCCATCGCTACTTCAAAGCAATCGCCCGGGGTAGCCGTCGAGATCACGGGCAACGGGGTGTCACCGTTCCGGCCGTAGATGGCTTGATAGAGATCAGACTGCTCGGTCTTGGTGGGAAGGCCGGTCGACGGACCGCCGCGCTGG
>JAYVJS010000442.1:0-2809 GCA_043769075.1 Gemmatimonadota bacterium
AGCAACGACCCCAGCCCCGGCGTCACCTGATTGGCCACCACCTGAGCCCGTTGCCCCGAACCGACCAGCACCCGCCAGGTCGTCAGTTGGGCCACCAGGTCGAATGCCACCGACACGAGAATGGCAAACCCGAAACTCGCCCGGAGCTGGTTCGTGAACACGGCGGTTTGGGTCAGGAACCCGGGACCGATGGCCGAGGTGGCCATCAGGAAGGCCGCGCCGACCAATGCCGAGCGGTTGGCTTTGGACATGGCGCCAAGGGTAACTCAGAGGATACCTTCTCGCTATGACAGCCACCCTCAGTGTCGCCATCGTCGGAGCCGGACCCTCGGGGTTTTTCCTGGCCGAGAAGCTCCTCGGCCAAACCGACCGTCCCGTTACCGTGGACCTCTACGAACGGCTGCCGGTCCCCTATGGCCTGGTCCGGTTCGGCGTGGCCCCCGATCATGAGAAGATCAAGGCGGTGACCCGGAGTTTCGACAAGGTCGCAGCCCGTCCCGGATTCCGGTTCTTCGGCAACGTGGAAATCGGACGCGACATCTCCGTCGACCAACTCCGTCAAGCGTATGACGCGGTGGCGTTCACGACCGGAGCCCAATCCGACCGCCGGATGGGCATCCCCGGCGAAGATCTGATCAACAGCCACCCGGCCACTGAATTCGTCGCCTGGTACAACGGCCACCCCGATTTCCGGGACCGCCACTTCAACCTCGACGCCGAGAACGTGGCCGTCGTCGGGGTCGGCAACGTGGCGGTCGATGTGGCCCGGATTCTCTCCCGCTCGCCCGAGGAACTCGCCAAGACCGACATCGCCGATCATGCCTTGGAAGCCCTCCGGCACAGCAAGGTGAGGAATGTCTACTTGTTAGGCAGGCGCGGCCCCGCCCAAGCCGCCTTCACCACCCCCGAAGTCAAAGAACTCGGCGAGATGGAGCTGGCCGACGCCGTAGCCCTGCCGGACGAAGTGGCGCTCGACCCACTCTCCGCCGCCCAGGTAGCCGCCGACGACGACCCGAGCATCAAACGCAAGATCGAGGTGCTGACCCAGTTCGCTGCCCGGACCCCATCGGGCAAACCGAAACGCCTCACCCTCCGATTCTTAGTGTCCCCAACCGAACTGGTCGACGACGGCACCGGCCGGGTCGGCGCGATCCGCCTCGCCAACAATCGACTCGTCGACAAGAACGGCTCGATCGCAGCCGAGCCCACCGGCCAATCCGAAACCCTTCCGGTCGGCCTCGTCTTCCGGTCCGTCGGCTACAAAGGCATCCCCATCGAAGGCCTCCCCTTCGACGCCAAGACCGGCACCATCCCCAACCAGGGCGGCCGAGTCGCCGAAGGCCTCTACGTCGCCGGCTGGATCAAACGCGGCCCAAGCGGCGTCATCGGCACCAACAAACCCGACGCCGCCGCCACCGCCGAAGCCATCCTCGCCGAAATCCGAGCGCCGAGCGCCGAGCCCCAAGCCCCGCCGAGCGCCGAGCGCCGAGTGCCGAGTGCCGAGATCGACTGGCCGGCCTGGCTTCGCATCAATGCCGCCGAAACCGCGCTCGGCAAAGCCACCAACCGCCCCCGGGTCAAATTCACTTCGATCGAGGCCATGCTCAATGCGGCTCGCTAATTCAATTCTGCTTACCCTTGTCGCCGCCACCACCCTCGCCGCTCAGCCGGGCGCCCTCCGGGTGTCGCCGCCGCGGGTGTCGCAGATTGACGCGGCCATGCGGCGTTACGTCGCGGAAGGCCAAATCGCCGGCGCTGTCACCCTGGTACTCCAAAACGGGCGGGTCGTCCAACAAGGCGCCTACGGCTGGGCCGACAAAATGGCCGGCCGGGCCATGACGACCGATGCCATCTTCCGGATCGCATCTCAAACCAAGGCCATCACCAGTGTGGCCGTCATGATGCTGGTCGAAGAAGGCCGTCTCGGCCTCCGCGACCCCGTGTCGCGCTACTTGCCGACCTTCGCCAATAGCAAGGTGGCGCTGGCGGCCGACTCCGGACGAACCATCGTCGCCGCCAAGCGCGCCATCACCATTCGCGACCTGCTCACCCACACGGCCGGGATCTCGTACGGCACCGATCGCTCCGTCGCGGCCCTGTACGAAGCCCAAGGGCTCGGCCCGGCCGCCGGCTATGGTTGGTACACCGCCGACAAAGACGAGCCGATCTGCACGACGATGGACCGACTCGGCACCCTGCCGTTCGTGGCTCAACCGGGGGAGGCGTTCGTCTACGGCTACAACACCGACATCCTTGGCTGCATCGTGGAACGGGTTGCCGGGATGCCCCTCGACCAGTTCTTCCAAACCCGAATCTTCGCGCCGCTCGGGATGCGCGACACCTATTTCTATCTCCCCGCCGAGAAAGCCGGCCGGCTGGTGGCGGTCCACCTGGTCGGAAGCGACGGGAAGTTGACCAAGGCTGCCGACGGAGCCCGAGGTCAGGGTCACTACGTAGTGGGACCGAGGAAGAGCTTCGCGGGGGGGGCGGGCTTGGTCTCGACCGCTCGCGACTATGCCACGTTTCTCCAGATGCTCCTGAACGGCGGTCAGTTGAATGGAGCTCGGTTGCTGTCGACCGCCACCGTCGCCGCGATGACGACCAATCACGTCGGCACCCTCTTTTCGACCGAGGGAATGGGATTTGGCTTTGGTTTTCAAACCCTGGATCGGCCGGGCGCGGGCGATAGCCCCGCTTCCGTGGGGAATTTCAGTTGGGGGGGCGCCTACCAAACGGACTACGCCGTCGATCCGGCCAACCGGCTCGTCGTGGTGTTGATGACCCAGCACTTACCGGGCGTTCCGCTCGA
>JAYVJS010000443.1:0-3031 GCA_043769075.1 Gemmatimonadota bacterium
ATAGCGGCCGGCGACAATGATTCGAGTGACGGGCCCG
This sequence comes from Gemmatimonadota bacterium, assembly GCA_043769075.1. Classification (GTDB taxonomy): domain Bacteria; phylum Gemmatimonadota; class Gemmatimonadetes; order Gemmatimonadales; family GWC2-71-9; genus SHZU01. The sequence goes on from JAYVJS010000443.1 coordinate 38, forward strand.
TTCTTCTCCCACATCCCGACCTTCCGTCCCTCCCGAGTCTCGAACGTCTCCGATCCGGGCACTACAAACCATTGAATCTCTTGAAAATGGCCTGAAATGCCGGCGCAAGCCTCGGTTCGGGCAAACCAAGCGGCAAACTCGCGTGGGGCGGCAATCTGGACGGCTCCAACCGGGAGTTCGCCCGATGGGCTGAAGGCCGAGCAGCTTCCGACCACGACCGCCACAGCGGCGACGCCGAGGAAGCGAATACCGAAAATGGGACGGTTGTTGATTGAACGCGACAAGATCTGCACCGATGCGCCGTCGAAGATTTCGACTGTCGAAGAAGCGAACTATGTGCCATTTTCCTTCTCAGACTGAGATCTGTCAACCCCAAACCACCAGGACCGTCAACAATGACTACCCGTCGCAACTTCTTAGGGTCGGTTGCCGCATCGTCGGTGGGGCTCGGCACTGGGGCCGGTTGGTCCCCCGAACTACCTGTCACGCCCCCGGCCGTTCAAGCTGGGTCGCTCCCACCTGCGATTGCCGCGCTCACCTCGATGGCCGGTCAAATGATTCCGATCACGACGGCTGAGCGAGTGGCCCGGATCGAGAAAGCCCGGTCGCTGATGGCGGAGACGAAGATGGCAGCGGTCGTCCTAACCGGAGGCACGTCGCTCAAGTATTTCACGAACATCGACTGGGGGCTGAGCGAACGGCTCTTGGCGGTGGTGATCCCGGCCAAGGGCAATGCCTTCCTGGTTTGTCCAATGTTCGAGCGTGATCGGGCCTTGGAGCAGGTTGCGACCGGGCCCCTCGGTGTCGGGACGGACGTGATGACCTGGCAGGAGCACGAGAACCCATCCGCGTTGGTGGCGGACGGTTTGCGGTCGCGGGCGGCGGCAACCGGTCTGATCGGGTTCGAGGAAACGGTTCGCTACGGGTTTAGTGACAGTATCGGGGCCGCGCTGCCGGGGGCCAGTTTTGGGAATGCCACCCCCGTGACGGCCGGGTGCCGGATGACCAAGTCGCCCGCGGAGCTGGCGCTGATGCGGCTTGCCTCGACCGTGACTCTCAAGGCCTATGGGGCGGCGTACAAGTCCCTGAAGGACGGGATGACCCAGAACGAGTTTGGTGGATTGGTCCGGGCGGCCCATGACCGGCTTGGGTTCGCGGGCGGGGCCGGGGTTCAAGTCGGAACCTACTCGGCCTTGCCGCATGGCTCGGTGGCGCCCCAGGTCGTTCGTGAGGGCACGATTCTTCTCATCGACGGGGGCTGCAGCGTCGGGGGGTATGCGTCGGACTTGAGCCGGACCTTCGTGTTAGGCAAGCCGACCGACAAGATGAAGCGGGTGTTCGACATTGAGCTCAAGGCCCAAAGCGCGGCGCTGGCGGCGGCCCGCCCGGGCGTGGCCTGCGGGGCGGTCGATGCGGCGGCTCGAAAAGTCATTGTCGACGCGGGATTTGGCCCGGGATACCAGTACTTCACCCATCGAGTCGGCCATGGAATGGGGATGGACGGGCACGAGTGGCCGTACTTGGTCAAGGACAACCCCCGCCCGCTTGTACCCGGGATGACGTTCAGTGATGAACCGGGCATTTACATCCCCGGTGAGTTCGGTATTCGCCTTGAGGACGACATGGTGATTACCCCGAACGGCGCCGAGTTGATGACCCCGCAGAGTCGCTCGCTCGAACATCCGTTCGAATGACAGCCGCCGGACACTCGGCTGATGTCATCATCGTCGGAGCGGGGCTGGCCGGCCTTGCCACCGCCTGCCATTTAACGAAGGCGGGGCAAAGCGTGGTGGTGCTCGAAGCCGGCGACGGGGTTGGCGGCCGGGTCCGCACCGATTTGGTGGAAGGCTTCCGGCTTGATCGCGGGTTCCAAGTCTTACTCACCGCCTATCCCGAGGCGGTGGCCCTATTCGACTACTCGGCACTCGACCTCCGGGCCTACGAGCCCGGGGCCCGAATTCGAGCCGGCGGCGAGTGGACGACGATCGCGGATCCGTGGCGCCGACCTGGGCTCGCGATGGCGACGGCGTTTTCCGGCGTGGGAACGATCGGCGACAAGATCCGCTTGGCCCGGCTCGCCGCGCGGGTGAAAGCCGACGCGCCGGGCGACCGGTACACGCGGGCCGAGCTGACCACGGCGGCGTTCTTGGCCGAGGTCGGGTTTTCAGAGCAAGTACTCGAACGATTCTTTCGGCCGTTCTTTGGCGGGATCTTTCTCGACGCAACTCTGAGCGCTTCCAGCCGGATGTTCGAGTTTCTGTATCGAATGTTCGGGGTGGGCGACGCGGCGATTCCCGCCAGCGGGATGCAGGCGTTGCCGGATCAGTTGGCGACTCGACTGCCGGCGGGGAGTCTGGTTTTTGGGGCCCGGGTGGCGCGGGTGGAAGCCGGCTCGGTCGAGCTGGCCACGGGCGAGCGCTTCCATGGGCAGGCGGTGGTCGTCGCGGCCGGGGCAGGTCTTGCTGATCTGGTGGCTCCTCGGGGACCGGTCAGATGGCGGGGCGTCAGCTGTCTTCATTTTGCGGCACCGGAGGTCCCCGAGGGCGCGGCGGCCTTCGGCAGGTTTCTGGTGTTGAACGGTGAGGGCCGCGGCCCGATCAACAACCTCTCTGTCCCGTCCGTCCTCGCTCCCGAGCAAGCCCCGCCGGGTCAGTCGTTGGTGTCCGTTACCGTGTTAGGCTCTGACCGGGCGGGGCCGGAACTCGATCCGCCGGTCCGGGCCCAGCTGCTGGAGTGGTTTGGGGATCAGGTCCGGGAATGGCGGCTCCTCCGGATCGATCGAATCAGGGAGGCTCTGCCGGTCCAAACGCCGCCCTGGTACACCAAACCGGACTGGCCGGTCCGGCTCCGCCGGGGTCTCTATGCCGCCGGTGACCTCCTCGATACCGCGAGTATCGACGGCGCCCTCAAATCTGGCCGGCTGGCGGCGGAGCGAGTGCTCGACGACGGAAAACGTTAGGCGGCCGTGACCATGCCGGCGCGTTCCGAAGCCGG
>JAYVJS010000444.1:0-2206 GCA_043769075.1 Gemmatimonadota bacterium
GGTGCCCTGCTGGGGGTCGAGGCGCCAGGGATCGGGGCGGGCACTCGCGGTGCGAGGAGGACAAGGGCCGCGAAGTGCAGTATTCTTACGAGATGACCATTCCCTTCCGCTGGTTGGTTTCGGTTGCTTTGGGGTCGGCGTCGTCGGCTGCCGCCCAAGCGATTCCCTTTAGTCAGCATGGTGTCGTTTCCCAGACGGTCGGGCTGACGGTGATTACCGTCACCTACAATCGACCGGTGGCCAGGGGCCGCACGCTGTTCGGTCCGGCCGGTGTCGTGAAATGGGACAAGGTGTGGCACCCCGGGGCAGACTCCGCCACCCGGATCGAGTTTACCCGCGACCTAACGATCGAGGGCCGGGTGGTGCCCCACGGGGAGTATTCGCTTTGGCTGATTCCCCGCGAAGCGGCACCCTGGACCCTGATCGTGAGCCGGGCGGCGCGGGTGTTCCATGAACCCTATCCGGGAGAGGCCGCGGACTTTGCCCGGCTGGAGGTCACCCCGGAAACGGGAGCCCATATGGAGACCATGGCCTACTATTTCCCCGTGGTGGCTCGGGACTCCACCGTGCTCCGGCTCCATTGGGGCAGCACGGTGGTCCCGATCAGAATTCGGACGCCGTAGCTACTTCCCGGCCGCAACGTCGGTGAGCGCGGCCAGGACCATCTCGTTGGTCGGCCGGATCTTGTAGTTCACCTCGGTAAACTTCCACCGCACCACGCCCTTTTTGTCGATCACATAGGTCGTCGGGTGGGGCAATCCCTTGCTGGCCGGATTGAGGAGCCCGTATCGGTCGATGACCCGATGCCCCGGGTCCGAGAGCATGGTATAGGTCGGGGCCCGGCCATCGGCTTTGGCGATCACCGCCGCCATCATGTCGAGTTGCTCGCGGTTGTCGATCGACAACGCCACGATTTCCGTATCATTGCGCCGGTCGGTTCCCAGCAGGTCTCTCAGCTCGCCGAGCTGACGGCCGCAGAAGGGTCACCAATGGCCCCGATAGAAGACTAAGATCACGTTCTTGGTCCCTCGATAGTCGGACAGGGTCTTCACCGACCCATCGCGGGCTTCGAGAGTAAAGTCCGGGGCCAGAGCCCCCACCGCGACTCGGGCTGTGTCGGTGCCCGGATACACCGCCTGATCTTTCGGGCCGAGACGCCGTTCTTGTCCGTAGGCGGTCGAGGCCATCACCATCAGGCCGAGGGCCGCAATCACATTAAACCGCATTGATTCTCCCGTTGGGTCGAGTCTCGAGTGAAAGTAAGGGTACCAGCGCGCCAAGGCGAACCGCCGAGAAATGTCAGCGTCTGGTGCTCGATTCGCAGGGCACCGAAACCGGGCTGCCGAGGGCCCGTAGGCTACCAGGCGCGAGGATCCTCGACCGGTAGGAGATCGCCGATCCGATCGGTATCTTTCTCCGATGATCGAGGTGGTTGGCCTTTCGAAGTCCTACGGCGCCGTCGCGGCGGTCGATCGACTGTCGTTCGCGGTAGCCCCCGGAGAAATTCTAGGTTTGGTCGGACCCAATGGCGCGGGAAAGACCACGACGCTGCGGAGCCTCTGCGGCATTATCAGTCCGACGGCCGGAACAATCCGGATTGCCGGACACGACATTCAGTCCGACGGTCCCAAGGCCAAGGCAAAGCTGGCCTTCATTCCCGACGAGCCTCAGTTGTTCGACTACCTCACTGTCGAGGACCATCTCCAGTTCGTGGGTCGCCTCTACGGCGTAGCGGACGCCGCCTCACGGGCCCCAGCGTTGCTCGAAGAACTCGAGCTGAGCGAGAAGGCTCGGGTGTTTCCGGGGGAGCTTTCCCGGGGGATGAAACAGAAGCTGGCAATCGCGTGCGGGCTCCTCCATCGGCCCGAGGCCTTGATCCTCGACGAACCGCTCACCGGACTGGACCCCTCCGGCATCAAGAAGATGCGCGACACGATTGCGGCCCGGGGCCGCGCGGGTACCGCCGTGATTCTGAGCTCCCACCTCCTCCATCTCGTCGAAGAGCTGTGTACCCGATTGTTGGTGATTCACCGCGGTCGTTGTGTGGCCATCGGAACCCAGGACGGGATCATGGCCGAACGCCCGGAACTGATGGGAAAGAGTCTCGAGGAAATCTTCCTCGCTCTCACCTCATGATCGACGGAACCGGCGCACTGGTCTATCTGGCATGGCGGACCGCGCGAAACCGAATCGCGAAACAATTGTC
>JAYVJS010000445.1:0-4083 GCA_043769075.1 Gemmatimonadota bacterium
CAATCGACCGCGCAGACCGACATGTGCCACGACATCATCGTCTACCCGGCGAAGGGGGTGGGCGCGGGAGCCTGTTCGGGCAACGGAATCCTGATCGACATTCGCGATGCGGCCCATCCGAAGCGGATCACCGAAGTCTCCGATCCCAACTTCGCCTACTGGCACTCGGCCAACTTCAACAACGACGCCACCACCGTGCTGTTTACCGACGAGTGGGGTGGCGGGGTTGGGCCTCGCTGCCGCGCCACCGATCGCCCAACCTGGGGCGCCGACGCGATCTATTCGTTCCAGGATGGGAAGCTGACCCCGCGAAGTTTCTACAAGATGACCGCGCCGCAGACCGAGGAGGAGAACTGCGTCGCCCACAACGGCTCGATGATCCCGGTGCCGGGCCGCGACATCATCGTGCAGGCCTGGTACCAGGGCGGCCTGGCCCTAGTCGATATCAGCAACCCCGCCAAGCCGGTCGAAATCGGCTTCTTCGATCGCGGCCCGGTCAACGGCGAGAAGCTCGCCATGGGTGGGCAGTGGGCGGCCTATTGGTACAACGGCTTTGTGGTCGGGTCTGAGATCGCCCGCGGGATGGACCTGCTCCGCCTCAAGCCAACTCCGCTTCTTTCCAAGAATGAAATCGAGGCAGCCGAATCGGTCCGGGTGAACCAGTTCAATCCGCAGCACCAGGAGCCGTTCGTATGGCCGGCCAGTTTCGCCGTGGCTCGGTCGTACCTCGACCAGTTGGTTCGCAATCGAGGCCTGGCGGCGGGTCGAACCGCCCGGATCGCGGCGGCCCTCGCTCGTGCCGAAAAGGCCACCGGCGACGAACGCCGGGCCGTGCTCGAACGGTTGGCCGGCGATATTGAACGAGCAGCCGACCGCGCGGCCGACTCGGCCCGAGTGAAGAAGCTGGCCGGTGCGGTGGCGGATCTCGCCAAGATCTAACCGACGATGGCAAGGGCCCAAGGGCGGCGGGTTATCATCGCCGTCCTTGGGCCTCAACCACTCATTTGGATGTCCCGTCTAGCGAAACGGCGCCAACTGGGCCCGCACTCCCTTGAGCGCCCGGCCCATCAACGTCTCGACCGTCTTAATCGAGATCCCCAGGCTGCTCGCGATCTCAGGATAGGTCAGACCCCCGTCACGACTCAGCTCGAACACCTGGCGGCACCGGGGCGACAGTGTAGCCACGGCCGCCCGGACGGCCGCCGCAATCTCGGCACTCTGGGCTTCCCGATCAGCCGGCGGCGAGTAGTTGGGCTCTTCCGCCGCCTGTTTCGTTTGCCAATCGGCTACCATCCGCCGATGCCGGAGCTGATTGAGACTCCGGTTCCGCACCGCCCGGTACAGGTACCCGACCAGATTGTCCGGGGTCGTGAGCCGGTCGCGTTGGGTCCACAAGGCAACGAACACCTCCTGGACTACGTCCTCGGCCCCGTCCCGGGCTCGGACCAGTCCGTTGGCGTAGTCGGCCAGCTTCCCGTAGTAGGTCCGAAACACCAGCTCGAACGCGTCGCGGTCACCGAGCCGAATCCGGTCGATCAAGTTCGGCTTTAGGGGCTCGGCACTCGGCACTCGGGGGCTTTCGCTGGGGTGGGGTGACTGGGTGGCGATAAGGTTAATATCATTGACACGGGCTCTGCGACGTCAGGGTGTGGTCTTGGACGTCAGGGTGTGGTCTTGCGCCGGTGTCTTGGCTCTAGACCGCTACAATAAGGCAGGTGGAAGGACGTATGGATTCCGATCGGCTCGCCCGCTATCTCGCCGGGGAGGCGTCGCCAAACGACCACGCTGACGTGGCCGCGTGGGCTTCTGCTAACCCAATCAATCAAAAAGAGTTAGAACGTCTGACAGCGGCATGGAGACCGGCCGGAAAGCCGGGTAACTACGACGTCGATCAGGCCTGGAGCCAGGTGGCCGGCCGCCTCGGTCAAACCGTTGCCGATCCTGAGCCAATCGAAGTTTCAGTAGTGCCGCGCCCCGCGGTCAGATGGCTGGCAGCCGCCGCGGTTCTGGTCGCAGTCACCGGAGCCCTGCTGATTCGGGGCCGCGACCGCGCGGTCACCTACGCGACGACTGTCGGGCAACAGCGAACCATCGTCCTCCCCGATGGTTCGAAAGCCACCATGGCGCCGGCTTCAACGATCGTGGTGCCGGCCGGGTACGGGAAACCAAACCGAGATCTGACGCTGTCAGGCCGGGCCTGGTTCGAAGTGTCCCACGATGACGCCCGGCCGTTTCGGATCGCGGCCTCCGGTATGATGGTCGAGGATCTGGGCACCGAGTTCGAACTGGTCGCCAACGGTACCGGCCTCCAAGTGACCGTGGTCTCAGGATCGGTGGCCGTTCACCGCGCCGGAAGCGGAGGCACCGTGACCTTAGGCCCCCAAGATGTCGCCACGATCTCGGCCGAAGGGCAATCGACTGTGGATCACTACGCCCCAGTCGAACGGATCACCAGTTGGCGGCAGGGCACCCTCGACTTTGTGAACCGGCCGCTGAGCGACGTCGCAACCGAGCTAGAGCGGTGGTACGACGTCGAGCTGGTCCTGGCGCCCGGCCTTGGCCAGCGACCACTCAACGCCCCGATTCCGACGGCGAATCTCACCGAAGCGCTGGAAATCATCACCACGGCCCTTGGCCTGACCCGCGCCGACGTGGGCCGCGTCATCACGCTGGCCCCCAAGCCATGACATCTCGTGGCCGGCTCACCGCTTTAGCCCTGTTCGGGCTGGCGGCTTGGAGCCTGCCCGCGCACGCCCAGGGCCCCGAAAAGGCCTACCTCGACCGAAAAATCTCGGTCCGATTCGACCGGATTGACCTCGCCACCGCCCTCACCCGGCTTCGAACGGTGTACGGGATTCCGCTGGCGTTCAGCCCCGACATCATTCCGTTTGGACACCCGGTGAGCCTCGCCATCACCGACCAGTCAATCAGCAGCATTTTGACCCAGATGCTCGATGGCACCGGTCTTCGGATCGTACCGTTGGCAGGCGGAACGGTCGTCGTGGCGCCGGGCTTGGCAAGCACCCCGTTGCCGGAGCGATCGCCGATTCCCGATATCGCAAGCGGGATCCGAGAGCTCGACCAGATCGTCGTAATGGGCACCCCGACCCAGGGCGCCCCGGAACGAGAGCAAACCAACGCGGTGAGTGTCGTCCGGGGAGCTGATCTTCGGAACTTTCACTTCTCCCGGACAGCCGAACTGTTTCGAACCGCCCTCCCGGGCGTGGTACTCTGGGATCAAGGCGCCAGCGGACCGCCGGCGGAAATCGCCGCCGTCCGAGGCGCCAGTTCGTTTACCTCTCGCGGGCTCAAGACCTACATCGACGGCATCGAAGTCGCTTCGCCTGCGTTGGTGACCCTGCTCGACCCCCGCAGCATCGAACGGATCGAAGTCATTCGCGGTCCCCAGGGCGCCGCGCTCTATGGGTCTGACGCAATCAACGGCGTGATCCAGATTGTGACCCGCAAGGGCAGCATGGGCGACTCGAAGAAGATTCAGGCCGTGGCGAGCGCCGCCGCCGGCCCCGTCGACCGGCAAGCCATCGGCACCATGCTCCGCCAAGACTACGCTGGAGCCCTGAGCTGGGGCGGGAGCCAATCCTCCTTTGCCGCCACCGGAAACCTCGGCCGGGTCGGAACGGGAACGACAATCCCCAACACCCGATCGTGGGGGTTTCACGGCGGGGGGCAGGCGGCCTTGGGGTCCCTTCTGCTCAGCGCGACCGTTCGGGGCGGCCAGTTCGACTTCACCGAAGATCGGTTGACTGGCGCGGTCGCCACCGGTGCGCAGACGGCCACGGGCGCGGCCCAGGTCGATGTCGCGACCTTCGGCGTCAACGCTGTGCACCAGGTCAATAGCCGGTGGCTCCAGACGCTGGTACTTGGGTACGACCGGGCCAGCGGAGCCATCGGCTCATCCCGAAGCTACCTCACCGGCATTCGTCAGCCCCTCGGAGCCACCCACGAGACGGCCGGCCGGGCCACCGTGAGGTACAGCTCCGTCTTTACCGCCCATCTGGCCGCCAGTGAATCGCTCACCACTACCGCCGGCTTCGAACACGCCCGATTGCAGCGGTCGAGAGG
>JAYVJS010000446.1:0-6040 GCA_043769075.1 Gemmatimonadota bacterium
CAACCGCGGCTCGCTCAAGGAAGGCAATTGGGCCGATGTGGTGGTGTTCGACTACGAGAAGATCCAGGATGAATCGACCTGGGCCGAGCCGGTCAAGTATCCAAGCGGGATCGACTACGTGTTGGTGAACGGCCAAGTGGTGGTCGAGCAGGGCAAGCATACCGGCGCGAAGCCGGGCATGGTGCTCTACGGGCCCGGAAAACAGTAACCGGCTATTTGACGACCAGGGTAGCCCGCATCGAGGGATGGAGCTCGCAATAGTATTCAAACCGCCCCTTCGATCGGGCCACATGCCGGCCGCTCGACTGGGCGCCGATTGAACCGGTCGTCCACTTTGGCTTCGCGGTGCCGGTTGCCGTGTGGAGCAGGATGTCGTGGTTGGTCCAAACAACCGTGTCGCCCACGCCGACTTCGAGAACCGCCGGACGGAACACGAGCCCCCGGATCTCCACCGGGTGCCGACGAGCCGGCACCCGGGGTGGGGCGGCCGCCGCCGCGACGGTCACGAGCCCCGTCACGAGCAGGCGGCCGACGCCGATCATTTCGCCCCGAGAGAGGCTTTGATCATCTTGGCATGCTCGAGGTGGGCCGCGATTGCCGGCCGAACGTCGACCAAGAGCTTCTTGAGCTCGGCGTTCGTGGTCGTCGGGATCAACAAGCCGTCCAGGGCATCTAGCACCGCCTGGTGGTAGCCGACTTCACGGGCGATGTACGCCGCGTCGAAGGCAGCCCCCTTGAGCGGCTGAATCGAGGCCCGAGCCTCGGCGGCCCCCTTCAACAATGATTGACTGACCGCGTTGTCGGCTGGGGTGACGCCAGGCTTGGCCGCCAACGCGCCGGCCTGCTGGTTCACCGCACTATGATCGGTCACCATGGTGGTCGCAAACTTCTTGACGTCCGCATTCTTGGAAGCACGCAGAGCGAACTTGGCCAGCGTGATGTCGATCGTGTTGGCGGTGACGGCGACGTGGGCGACTTCCGGATCCGAAAGGTCGGGGGCCGCAGTTTGGGCCGACAGAGTGGTGGCCGATCCGATCGGGAGGAAGGCCAAGAGAACGAGACGAGTTGGCATGGTGAACATCGAAGGCTCCGTAGTAAGTGGTTGAAGGGATAGAACATATACAGTAATCACACTTTGTCAATGTTTTACTGTGATATATGGCATTATTGACCTCGCGGGACTATCGTCCCTAGTCTTCCGGCCGACCAGGAAACCGATGACCAACTGGATTGCGACTCTGACCGGGGAGACCCGGGCCCAGATCCTTCACCTCCTCCGCCGGTCCCGCCTGACCATCACGGCGCTGGCCGAGCGGCTCCGGGTAACCGACAATGCGGTGCGCACCCATATCGCGGTCCTCGAGCGCGACGGCATCGTCGAACGGGTCGACACCCAACGCGACACTGGGGGCAAACCCGCCCGGGTTTATCGGCTCACCGACCAGGGCGAGGAACTCTTCCCAAAGGCGTACGCGCTCGTCCTCGAGGGCCTCGTCGCCGAGATTGCCAGAACCGACGGACCGGCGCGGGCCACCGAGTTGCTCCGAGCCGTCGGCAAGCGAGCCGCGGCTGGAACGAGCGCCGCAACCAACCCCAACGACCGCGTTGCCGCAGCCGCGGCGGCTCTCCGAAGCCTCGGCGCGGACCTCGATGTTGAGCGAACCGAGGGGGGGTGGCAGCTCCAAGGCTACGCCTGCCCTCTCTCCGCTGTCTCGGCCAAGCACGCCGAGGTGTGTTCGCTGGCCAAGGCTTTGATTGAAGAGATCACCGGCCAGCCGGTCACTGAGGCCTGCGATCGAAGCGGGCGGCCGCGGTGCGCCTTCCGGGTCGACGAGTAGGGCAATCCTCCGCTAGCTGCTGGAGCTACATTGGGTGGATGTCACCCCGTGAAATTGGCCTGGTCACAGTTGCGGCGATCAGCCTGGCGGCCTCGCCGGGCTTCGCGCAATCGGTCTTGCGAGGGATCGTCGTGACCGAAGGCGGCGACCCGATCCGGAACGCCCAGGTCACCGTTGCCAAGCTCGAGCTCCAAGCCACCGTCGGCCCGGTCGGCGAATTCACCTTCACCACCATCCCGTCGGGCAAGTTCACCGTCGTGGCGCGGGCGATTGGCTTTGAACCGATAGTCCGGGAGCTCCGTTTCTCGGGGCGCGACACCGTCTTAGCCGAGTCCCGGCTCAAGGCCGCGGGTCAGCGACTCGATTCGCTGGTCGTTACGGGGACTGAGCCCGTGATCAGCGCGAACATGCGGGCGTTCGAGGAGCGCCGAGCGGCGGGCTTCGGGCGGTTCCTGACATCGGCCGACCTTCGGAAGCGGGAACATTCGGCCCTGAGCGATGTGCTCCGGATGACGGCCGGTCTCAAGCTGATTCGGCGACCCCCGGGTTGCGGCGGCGGGTTCGCTCTGGCGACCGGCCGGGGAGGTGAGTTTGACTGGCGCCCCTGGATGGCATGCGAAGGTACGCCGGATCGCCCGGGGGCGAACTACCGCTTCCCGGTGGCTTGTTACCTGGCCGTCTACTCCGATGGAATCAGGGTATGGGCACCCGGCAGCAAAGAGCCACCGAACATGGACGATTTCCCTGTGGTGGGCCTCCAAGCACTCGAGTTGTATCGCGGCCCCTCCGAATTGCCAACGCAATACCAGACCACCGGTTCAGCCTGCGGAGCGATCCTGCTTTGGACTCGAACGGGGGAACCCTGAGGAAATCACACCGGACGGTCGGGCTGGTCACGTTCGCCGCGATCAGTCTCGCGGCCGCCCCGACCGCAGCGCAATCGGTCCTGAGAGGCATCGTAGTGACCGAAGGCGGCGACCCGATCCGCGACGCTCAAGTTACGATCGGAAAGCTCCAGCTCCAGACCGCCGTCGGGCCGGTCGGCGAGTTCACCTTCACCACCATCCCGTCCGGCAAGTTCACCGTCGTGGCCCGGGCGATCGGTTTCGAGCCAACCAGCCGCGATTTTCGATTCTCTGGCCGAGACACGATTTTGGCCGAGTTTAGGCTCCAGCGCTCGGCTCAACGGCTTGATTCAATCGTCGTCAAGGGGGCCGAACCCTCCGTCAGTCCCAACATGCGAGCGTTCGAGGAGCGTCGAGTGGCTGGTTTGGGCCGGTTTCTGACCTCGGCGGATCTTCGGAAACGGGAACACTCGGCGCTGAGCGACGTCCTCCGGATGACGGCCGGTCTCACGCTGGTACGGCGGCCAATTGACTGCGGTGGGGGGTTCGCCTTAGCCACCAGTCGCGGGGGGTCGTTCCATCACCAGCCTTGGATGGCGTGCACGAACCAAGTGCCGTTCCCGACGGCCTGCTACCTGGCGATCTATCTCGATGGCACCAGGATCTGGGCGCCCGGAAGCCTGGAACCGCCGAACCTGGACGATTTCAATGTCGTGTCGCTCCAGGCCATTGAGTTGTACCGAGGTCCTTCCGAATTGCCAATCCAATACCAATCGACCAATTCGGCCTGCGGGGCGGCGCTGCTGTGGACCAGGACCGGCGAACCGTGACGACGACGCCGTGGCTCGACCGATTCTTCGAGGCGTACTATCGGCGACGGCCGGTCAATGCCACGTTCATCGGAATCCACGACTACGACGGAGCCCTCCCGGACTATTCCGAGAACGGCGCCGGCGACACGCTAGCCGAGATGCGCGCCTTGCTCGACAACGTCGACGGCGCCTCCGTCGATCACCGACTTGCGGCCGGCTATCTCCGGACCCAGATCGCCGAGTTCCAGTCCACCCACTTTCATCGCGGCAACCCGAGCCTCTACACCGGTGAGGCGGTGTTTGGCCTGATGTCGCTCTTCCTGACAGACTATGCCCCGCTGCCTAACCGGATCGAGTCGGCAGCCGCTCGACTGGCGGGCATTCCAGCGCTCCTCAACCAAGCCCGAACCAACGTTCGGGAGGCGCCGATTGGTTGGACCGAGCGCGCCCTCAAGGAATGTCATGGTCTCGCGGCGTTTCTGACCGACGGCATCGGCCGGCTCCCGCTCCCCGCTCCGGCCGCCCTCGCCGGCCCGGCAGCGCTCGCCCTGACCGCCGTGGCCGAGTATCGGCACTACCTCGACACCGAGCTCCGTCATCGGCCTCGACCCGACTGTGGAGCGGGCACCGAAGCCCTGGAGTTGAACCTCCGCGAAGGCCATTGCCTCGATCTGACCGCCAATGAGCTGGCGGCGTACGCCGAGGCGGAATTGGCCGGCGCCCGCGCCGAGCTGGCCCGAGTCGGTCCGCCTCCACCGGAATCGCCGGCCACTCGGGGCCGGTATCAGGCGCTCTGGGATGAAGTCCGGGCCCTGTCCGACGTCCACCAGCTCCTCACTTGGCCGGACTTTCCGATTCGGTATGTCGACCGCCCGGAATGGGCGAGCGCCGCGGCCCCGGATCTCTACTTCCTGTTCTACCGGTCGCCGGCGGCGTTCCACCGGCCCGCGATGCACGAGTACCTGGTACCGCCGGATCTCCCGACCGAGAGCGCGATCAAGTTGAATCACGTGGTGCACCATGGCGGGATCGGTCACCACGTCCAGAATTGGCACGCCGCCCGGGCCTCATCCCGGGTCGGGCAAGTGGCCGCGGTGGACTGTGCCTCGCGGATTGCAATGTTATGCGGCGGCACCATGGCCGAGGGGTGGGCCTGCTACGCCACCGACCTGATGGGCGAGATTGGGTTCTTAACGCCGGCCGAGCAGTATGACGAGTTGGCAACCCGGTGCCGAATGTGTGCCCGGGCGGTGGTCGACGTCCGGCTCCACCAAGGCCAGTTCACCCTGGAAGAGGCAGCGGAGTATTATCAACGCGAGGCGGGGATGCCGGCCGGTGCCGCGATGGGCGAAGCGATCAAGAACAGCATGTTCCCCGGCGGCGCCGTGATGTATCTGACCGGGCGCGACGAGATCCACGGGTTGCGGCGCGCCCTGTCGGCCCGGTTGGGACCGGCTTTCAACCTTCGGGCCTTCCACGACCAGTTTCTGTCTTACGGTTCGATTCCGGTTTCCTTGATTGCTTCCGACATGATGCAGCGAGCCGATGCAGCTCAGTAGCGACACCCTGTTGTTTGGCCGGGACCTGACCACCGCACTCCTCGGCGTTGACACGCACTATCGCGCCGAGAGCGGCGACGAGGATGGACTCGTCGTCGTCAACCTCGACCTGTCAGGCGAGTTCATGCCTGAGGCGTTTTCGTCCTATGACGAGGCTCGCCGGAGCTTTGCCGACCTCCGGGTTCGCGCGGCCGGCCTCCCCGAGCCCGATCGACGCCGCTACTACGATCAAGTGTGCCACTCGACCCTGGCCTTCATTGCCTGGCGGCATTCCGGGCTTCCCTTCACCGCCCAACTCGCCGATTTCATCCATGTTCCGGCCGGGCCGGCCTCCGAGGCCGAGCTCGACCTGGTTCGAGCCGAGATGCGAGCCATCCTCGGGCGGCTTGGCTACCCCGGCGATCTCGCCGCCCAGTGTACGGCGTGGGAAGCGCGTCATCGGGTGCCCGCGGCCGAGGTACCCGCGGTGTTAACCGAATACATGTCGGCAGCGTGGGATCGGACCGAAGCCCGGCTCTTGGCGATTCCGGCCCCCAAATCCGACGGGATGAAGATCACGGCGGTCTCGGGCGTGGCGTTCAACGCTCGGTGCAACTATCTGAAGCGCCAAGTCGAGATCAATACCGATCCGATCCTGACTCGGCCGGGGCTCAAACACTTGGCGGTCCACGAGGGGTACCCAGGCCACTACGTCCAGTTCACCCTCCGCCGCACCGGGTACTTGAACGGCACGGCTCCGGCCGACGGGCTCTTGTCGGTGGTGAATACCGCCAGCTCCTCGGTATTCGAAGGGATCGCGGACCACGGCCTTGCGATGCTCGACTGGATCGAGAACGACGACGACCGGCTCCAAGCACTGATGACCCGCTACCGGTCCGGGATCGGGACCGAAGCGGCCTGGCGGCTCCATGCGTTAGGCGAATCTACGGCCCAGGTGTCCGATTGGTTGAGCAGCGCGGCATTGACCGGCGGCGAGGGGTGGGTTG
>JAYVJS010000447.1:0-5883 GCA_043769075.1 Gemmatimonadota bacterium
CCGTGATGAATACCGAGGGCTAGCAGATGGGCACGGGTCCGGGCGCCGAGGGTGCGGCGGAGCGGGTACACCCCCGGCGACGGTGAACCGACACACTCCGAGAACTCTAGCGATCAATTTGGACGTTAGGCCCTCCTGTAGAAGGCGCCGAACGAGTATGCGGCGTTTCGACAACGAAACCACGGGATCAAGTCCGGAACCGCACGTCAACGGGCGCAGCATGAAGACCTCAGCGGGATCCTCGGCAAAGATCCCCGCCCACGAGTATCGGGGCCTCTGGGAAGTCCGTCAAGGTTCATCCAGCCCTGCTGCAAGGGGTTGATAGGAAGGGCCGGACCTGGCGGAGTGCGAAGACGTAGCTCCCGCTCGGATCCCAACTCGGCTGCAGGTACTGGTACTGCCCTTCCTGGGTGATTTGCGTCGGCGCTCCGCCGCCGGCCGGCATGGTCCATAGCAGATCGGAGCCCGAAGGATCCGAGGCGACGAGGTTAGGCTCCCGTTCGGCGAATACCGCGGGGTCGCGTCTGAGCGGTAGTGTCCAAGATACCGCGCTCCGAGGTGCCGTGGCGGTTCAATCGACCCGCAGCACCTCCATCGGATCGGCCCGAGCGGCTCGCCGGGCCGGGAGATAACTCGCGACCCCGGCCGCGCCAAGCAGAAGGAGTGCGGTCCCCAAGAAGGTGAAAGGATCGTACGGGCTCGTCGCGATCAGCAGGCTCGCCAGGAACCGGGTGATCGAGGCCGCCAGCACTAAGCCCACGAGGACACCGAGCAGTGCCAGGCGGAGTCCGCCTTTGAGGACCAAATCGACCACCTGCCGGCGAGTGGCGCCGAGCGCCATGCGGAGACCGATCTCCCGGGTCCGTCGGCCCACGGTGTAGGCCAGGGTTCCGTACAGGCCAACGGTCGCAAGCAGAAGCCCGACGGCACCCAAGGCCCCGGTCACGATCGCGGCGAACCGTTGGGGCAAGAGGACGATGGCATTGGCCTGGGCGAGACCGATCAGCACCGGCGGCGGGATGGTGGGGTCGACTGTCGACACTGCGGCCCGGACCGCCGGTGTCAGCACCTCGTTGCCTAACGTGGAGCGGACCAGCAGCACTCGGTCCGATGTCGGGCGTTGCGCCAGCGAGAAATAGGCGAAGGCCGGCGTGGTCTCGCTCAGGGAACCATACTTGGCGTCTCGGGCAACCCCAACGATCGTGACCTCGGTACCGCTCCACCAGAACGACCGGCCCACGGCGCTTCCCGCGGGAAAGAACCGCCGCCCGAACGTCTGATTGACGACCGCCACCGAGGGTGATCGCTGATCGTCGGTCGGTTGGATCGGACGTCCTTCTAGCAGGCCGATGCCGAGGGTTTCGAAGAACTCGGCGCCGACCAGCGAGAGTTGGATCGGCTCGCCTGGTTCCAGTCCGGCGGCGCCGACATTGGTGGGCCGGAGGTGGATCCGCGCGCCAGAGGTCTCGAAGGCAAGTGGCATCCGGGCGACGAACGAGACCGAGGTCACCCCGGGGATCGCGGCCACCGGGTCGCGAAGCGTTCGATAGAAGGCCTCACTGCGGGTCGAGTCATAACCCCACGCCTCGGTATTGAACGACACCGTGGCCACGCCGTTGGCCCTGAACCCCGGGTCGACGTTGGTGCCCCGGGCCAGCGCTCGGAGCAACAGCCCGGCGACCACCAAGAGGACCAACGACGACGCCAATTGACCCACGATCAGGGAGTTGCCGAAGAATCGGCGCCGGGTGCCCGACCCAGGCGCGCCCTCTCGAAGCCGATCGGCCAGGTCGGTACGGGAGGCCCGCAACGCCGGACCGAGACCAAAGAGAAGCCCACTCCCAAGCGCGGTGAGGAGGGCGAAGGCGAAGACCCGTAGGTCGGGGGAAATCTCGAGGACCAGCGGGACGTCGGCGGGGATAGAAATTCGCTCCAGGCCGGCGGTAGCCTGGAACGCGAGGATCACACCGCCCACCGCACCGGCCGCGAAGAGGAGCAGGACTTCGGTGAGCAGCTGCCGGACCAGACGACCTCGTCCAGCTCCAAGGGCGGCCCGGACGGCGAGCTCGCGGCGGCGGCCGAGCGAACGCGCCGAGATCATCGAGCCGACGTTGATGCTGGCAATCAGGAGCACCAAGACCGCCACCGCGAGCAGGAGGCCGATGAACCCAACGGCCATGGCCCGCGCGTCTGCCGGCAAGCCAGTCATCGCGGAAAGACGAATCGTGGTGTACCGGGCGCGGGTCACCGGCTCGCTCCCGGCGGCGACGTACCGGCCGGTCAGACTGACCAACTCAGCCTGAGCCGCACGCCGGTCGGCGGTGGCCGAGAGCCGCCCGAACGTCCACAGCCAAGTCGCCTGATCGTCGTCCCGTCCGGGACGAAGATGTCGCCGCATGGCGAGCGGAACCCAGGCTTCGACCAGGATCGGGGTGAAGACTCCGTGGAAATCAGCCGGGGCGACCCCGACGATCGTGTAGGCCCGCCCGTTGACCGACACGGTCCGCCCGACGACGGTCGAGTCCGCCGCGAGTTTCGCGCGCCAAAAGGCGTGGGAGATCACTATCACCGAATGGGCCAGCGGGATGTCGTCCTCGTCAGGGCTGAAAAACCGGCCCAGGGCCGGCTTCACACCCAAAACCCCGAAGTAATTCCCGCTGACGACGTTCCCGTAGACCGCGATGCCCTCGCCACCCTGAGAGAGCGCGAAGTTCGCCTTGCTCCAACCTGCGATGCCCTCGAACGACTTCGCCGACTGGCGGAGATAGTGGTAGTACGCGACCGAGGCCTGAATTCCATCGTCCTCGTCGGGGCGGCGGCGGTCGATCTGCACCAGGCGAGCCGGATCGGCCGTCCCGGGAAGGGGTCGGAGCACGATCGCGTTCATGGCACTGAAAATGGTGGTGACCGAGCCGGTGCCGAGGGCGATGACCAAGACCGCGATTCCCGTGAACACCGGGGTCTTCCGAAGGGCCCGAAAGGCATAGCGAATATCGGCGGCGGCGCCGTCGACTACCCGTTCCCAGCCGACGCCACGAATGTCATCGCGGGCGGCGGTAGCACTGCCCAGGTCCACTCGGGCCGCTCGGAGCGCTTCCGTCGGCGAGAGCCCGGCCGCCAGATGTTCCGCCACGGCCTGATCGAGGTAGTGCCGGACTTCGTCCTTGGCCTCCTGGTCGGCGGTTCGGGGCCGGAGGAGGTTACGGAGACCGAGCCGGAGTGCTCGCCAGGTCAGCATCGATTAGGCCCCAGCGCCGGGAATCACGTCGGTACTTGGTTGGTCCACCGGTTGTCCTTGAGGAAGTTGCTCTGGAGGTTACGTCCTTTTCATCTTGTTTGTCAAGATGTGATCATCAAGATGGCGCAATACTGGAACGGGGACACCAAACCCGACAATCGGCCGGCGGCCCCCAACGCCCTTATCTTTTGCCGTCTCGAATCCACCCACCTTGAGGATTCCCCTGTGAACCGGTTGCCCCAAGCCAGCCTCGCCCTGATCCTGGGCTTCGCCTCCGTGCCCAGTGCCTCGGCCCAGGCCGTTCCAGATACCGTTCCCTACGCTGCCGAGCACCATGCGGAACGCCTCGCCGAGTTCGCCAAAGAACCGCCGGCCAAGGGCCGGATCATCTTCCTTGGGAACAGCATCACCGAGTTCGGTGACTGGAAGACCTTGCTGGGGGACTCGACCGTGGTGAACCGCGGCATTGCCGGTGACATCACCTATGGGATTCTCCGGCGGCTGGAAGAGGTGGTCCGGCGGGAGCCTTCGAAGCTGTTCCTTGAAGCCGGGATCAACGACATCGCGAAAGGGGTGTCGCCGACCGTCATCGCCCGGCGGATCTCGGTCATCGTGGCGACGGTTCGGCGGGGGTCGCCCCAGCGACCGGTCTACGTGATCAGTGTCTTGCCCACCAACGACGCCGTGAAGCAAGAGTACCCGGATGTCTTCAACAAAAATGACCGGGTCGAGGCGGTGAACGCGCTACTCCGCGCCGATGCCGCGCGGGGCCGGTACGTCTATGTCGACCTCCACCGGGAGCTCCGCGACGCGAAAGGGAAGCTCGACACTCGTTATGCGGAGTCGGACGGGCTCCACCTCAACGCCGAGGGGTATCGGGTTTGGATCAAGCTCCTGAGGAGCCGGGGCTATGTCCCTTGATCGGGGTTCCCGGCGACATCGATGACCGTCTTTGACCGGAAGTTCGGCACCGAACGGCTTGGTGAGCTTCCCCGCCTGCCGGGCGTCTATTTGTTCCGTGACGCCGGGGGGCAGGTACTCTACGTGGGCAAAGCGAAGGACCTCCGCCGTCGGCTGGCCTGCTACCGCAATGCGTCGCGCCGCAAGGCGCACCGGAAGATGCGCGCGGTGGTGCGGGCGGCGGCAACCCTCGACGTGCGCCCGCTGGACAGCGAGACGGAGGCTCTGCTACACGAGAACGAGTTGATCCGCACCCTCCGCCCGCCCTTCAATGTCGATGGGGCATTCTCGTTCCTCTACCCGGCCATCGGCCTCGGCAGTGAGGCGGGGCGTTTGGTGCTCGCGTTTACGTCGGCTCCGGAGGAATGGAGCACGCTTGGGGTCCGCTGGCATGGCTGCTTCCGTTCGCGGGCCCGGGCCCGCCTAGCGTTCGAGGCGCTGACCGAGCTGTTCGGTCGGTTAGGGCACGCCGAGCCGATGTCGCGACGACCGGCCGTCCCGCTCCGGCGCGGCGCTCGCCTCGCGGTGTTCCGCCGGTTGCCACCCGATCTGGCCACTGCCACGGGTGCTTTTCTCGCTGGGGAGTCGACTGAACTTTTGTCGCTCCTTTTCCAAGAGCTGCTCAACAAGGCCAGCGCCCGCCGCGGAGCCGCGGAGATCGAAGAACAGCTCCGAACGCTGGCCGACTTTGCCCGGAAGGACATCGCCGCGTTGCATCGGGCGCTCGAGAAGACGGGGCGCTCCGGGTGAATCACGGGGGACGAGCGCGACGCGCTCTTCATCGCGGCCAGGCCCAGCCGTCAACCCGTACCGTGACAATGGCGCTTGTCAGAACTTGGTGCGGGCCACCGCCGAGATCCTCAGGGTATCCGATCGGTGCCCCAACCGGCCCACCAGTTCGACCAGGCCGGGTTGGTCGATGTACAAGACGGTGTAGCCGTTGTCATCGTACGACAAGACTTCGCCGCTTCGTCCGGTGCCGCGGTTGTGACCCTGCAGCGTAAGCCGGCCGATGACTTGACCGCTCGAGTCGCGGGCGAGCACTGCGATTCGTAACGTGTCGCCGACATACAGCTTGACCGGGCGACTGGTCCACCCGAGGTCTTTCACCGGAGGCAGCACTCGAACTTCGTCCCGACCGGTGAGCCGGCCGAGGCGGACCCGCACGGGGAACACCCCGGGGCGGTCAGCCCGCACGGTGCCGGTGGTGGAGATTGAGAGGCTCGATGATTCGCTAACCCATCGAGGGGTCTGGTTCGTTTTCTCGATCGTGCAGACATCGTAGTGGCAGCGGTACCGATGTGCCACCAGCTGGAGTTCGTCACCCAACGCCATAACCAGGGGGTGGCCCCCCTGCGCCGGGACGATGCCCACATGATGGGTCAGGGGTCCGCCGCGCTGGGCTTGAGCCACGGCGGTGTGAAGCGCGAGGGCCAGGATGACTGGTAAGGGTTCAAGTCGCATGACGACCGTACGAGCCGGAGTGGCCGTCCGTTTCCCGGCGCGCTTGATCGAGCACGTAGGCTGGAATCCACCGGGCCTGCTCGGCGGTGAGGTCCTCGACAGAGGTCGGCATGCCAAAGGCCCGTCGCGCTCTTCCTTAGGGCAAGACCAGCAGCCGTCCGGGTCCGGTCTTGATCCTGGGATCGATATACAACAGCGGCGGCGCTACGACGACAGCCACG
>JAYVJS010000448.1:0-2008 GCA_043769075.1 Gemmatimonadota bacterium
ACCAACATTGGGGCGCGGCCGCGACTTGTCAAATCGGAGCCTCGAGGCGGCTGTCCGCTGCAATACCGGGTTAGCCGGCGCTCTCTGACGCGGCCTGTCGTTCACCTCGGGCAGCGGATACGGCGAAGGGTAACGCGGGTCGGAGGGTCGTCGAAGGGCGGGCCGAAATCGTGGGAGCGAACCGCCTGCCCCAGGACCGCGGCCGCTGCCGGGGATGCCGGGATCAGAACGGAAAGACCCACGCCCCCAAACCCGGTGTACAACGCGATCCGGACGGAATCAGTCAGCGAATCCGCGGACCACCGCGGTACCTGGTATTTCCGGGGTTGCGGCACTAGGGGCCGGCCTGTGACGGCCAGGATCACGACGCGTCGCGCGGTTCCGGAAGGCGGCGCCAACGTCCAGACCGCGCTCGTATCGAGTCGGATCGCGGCGGGAACACCCTCTCCGCCCGGGTGAATGCGGTAACACCCGAGCGCGCGTGATCGCAGGCGATTCCGCTGAAGGGGCTCAGGGGGTTGGTTCAGGAAACTGGGCCGCGGCGGCGCCGGCGGCGGGTCTTGCCCGTGGACACAGAGCGGGGCGAGCGTGATGGTGGCGAGGGCACCAGCAACACGGAACCCCGTCTGCCGCTGAGTTCGGAAGGCCATGATGTCTGTCGTCCGGCTAACGATTGTGGTTCAGCGGCGGGCGCCGCACGGAACCGAGCGGCCGCGCCGTCCTCCCGATCAACATCGGGGCGCGGCCGCGACTTGTCAAACCGAGCCTCGGGCGCCCGTCCGCTGCAACCACTGGGTTAGGTGGCGACCGGGGGATGACAACGGCTAGAAGGTTGTCAGGAGGACGAGAATCGGGATCCACAGGCCGACGGCGGCCACCCCGAGGGCGTGGAACCAGTCCGCCATGCTTGGGTTCGGGGAGTCGGAGGCGCCCGCGCGCCTGCCAACCGACCAAGTGGCGCCAACCAACCCCGGGACCAGCAACAAGGCTGCCGAAATTGCGCCCGCACGGGGGGCGGCGTCGCCGGCATCGGGAGCCACAGCGAGAGCCGTTGCCGCACCGCCGGCGATGACAGCGATCCCGCACACCAGCCCGAAGACCAGCATCCCGGCTGGTCCTCGGCGTTGACGAAGCCTCCACGCTGCCCATATGTACCCCGACACCAACAGGATCCACGCCGTAGCGAGTGGGGGCCAGACAGGACTTAGGGCTAGTAGGTCGATTCCCACGTCTGATTCTGACAGTTTGCCGGGCGCTCTAGTTCGTGCAATTCACGTTTGCGGCCCGCGCTTGGTTCACATTCAGGCACGAGGATCCGGGCGGCCATTGACTGGTCACTGGAACTCGATGTCGCCACCTAACGACTTAGCGTTCAGCGGCGGGCGCCGCATCGGAAGCGAGCGGCCGCGCCGTCCTTCCAACAACATTGGGGCGCGGCCGCGACTTGTCAAACGGAGCCGTTGCGCCCGTCCGTCTGCAACGCTGAGTTAGACGGCGGCCGGAGTGGCGCGTCGCCTATAGCGAATAGGCAAGGCGGGCCCCCGCGCGGAGACTTCGATACGGGCCGCCGAACGTGGCGGCCAGCATCGGACCGAGTTCCAGGCGCTCAGCGACGCGAAACAGGTAGCCTCCCCCGAGGGCCAGCGCGGCCCGAGCTGACGGGGCAAATGTGCGCTGCTCACACACGTCGACACACACGTTGTCGGACGGCTCCCGGTAGAGGCCGCCGCCGGCGAACACCGGGATCTGTCGGTCGGCTCCGAGCCGCAATTCAAGGCCCACGGTGGCTGCCTGGAACTGGCGACCTCTCTCGCCGCGAAACGCCAACCCTTCGACGATCATGGCTGCCCGTGATGAAAACCGCTGAGACACAGCAACGCTCGCCGCAACGCCAAGGGTCCACCCCTCTCTGTCAATATGAGTGAGACACCGAGTTCCTTGGAGGTTAGTGTAGGAGGGTGAGGAAGCAGTCCCCATGGGTTCCCCCATAGCTGTTGGTGTGAAGAAG
>JAYVJS010000449.1:0-13313 GCA_043769075.1 Gemmatimonadota bacterium
GCTTGGCGTCGACGTTGCCGAGCCCGCCCAACCGGAGAAACCATTCGTAGGTGTCGAGCCGATCGAATCCAAAGGGCGTGAACTTCTGGCCGTCGACCGCGGCCACGTATTCGAACCCGTAGCTCAATCGGAACGCCCCGTTGTGACTGAAGTCGTCGCCCAGAAACATGTCGTCCGGCGAAGCCTGCGGCGAGGCCGCCTTGAGGGCCGGGTGGGGATCGAGCAGAGCCATCATCGTGGTCCAACCATCATACGAAATGCCGTGCATCCCGACTCGCCCATTGTTGTTCGGTAGATGCTTCACCAACCAATCAATGGTGTCGTAGGCATCGGTGGTTTCGTCGATGCTTTTGGCGTCAGCGGGGTTTCGGGTCGGCCGGATCATCGTGAACGTGCCCTCGGAGCCATACTTCCCCCGAAGATCTTGGCAGACGATCAGGTATTGGTCCCGGACCAAAGTCGGGTAGCCTTGCAGCTCACCCTGGCAGGTGGACTCCGCGTCGTAGGGGGTCCGAACCAAAATGATCGGCAACGGTCCGGTTGCCGTTTTGGGGCGCCAGACTACCGTGTTGAGCTTGATCCCGTCTCGCATAGGAATCATCGACACACTGCGCTCGTAGTCGGGAGCCGAAGCCAACCGCGTAGTTAAAACAACCAGCATTGCAAGGATCATTGAGTCACCACTGACAGTTCGAGACGGGACGGATAGGCATCAGATCGAAAGACCCGCTGAGTGGCCGGCTTGAAGTCGCGGTCTTTCGCCCGGTAGATGTTCGGCACGTACGTTTGGGGGTTACGATCAATCAACGGGAACCAACTGCTTTGGACCTGGACCATGATCCGATGACCCTTGAGGAAGGTGTAGTCCGCGCCGTGGAGATCGATGGTGTAGGGCGTGACCTGATTGGGAACGACCGGGGCCGGCTTCTCGTAGCTGTTCCGAAATCGAGCGCGAAACACATCGCCGGCGATCATCAGCTGATACCCACCCAGTTTGGGATCGGCGGGATAGTCGTTCGGATAGACATCGATCAGCTTCACCACCCAGTCCGCGTCGGTCCCGGTGGTCGACGCGAACAGTTTCGCCATCACGTCGCCGCTCACCGTTACCTCGGTGGACAGCGGCTCGGTCTCGAAACTCAACACATCAGGCCGAAGGTGACTGTGGCGTTGGTCGTCTACCTCCCAGATCGGCCAGGTCGACGGCACCACGCCCCCATACAGCGGGGTAATCGGCCGCTGCCGATACGGTACCGGGCGAGCCGGATCAGAGACATAACTGTCGAAACCTTTTGACCCGGTCGGCTTAGTCCAACTGAGGGTCCCGTTGGCCTCGAAATACAGCGGTTTGGCGGCCACGTTTTGCTTCGGCGGCCAGTTCTGGTGGCGTTGCCACTGATTGCTACCAGGCCGGAAGGTCAACGCTTCAGGAAGATCGAGCTTGCCCTTGTCTTTGAGCCAAAAGGCGAACCAGGGAGCCTCGATCGTCTCCCGGAACCAGGCCGCGGTATTGGTTCCGAACTGAATCGGCCCCAAGCTGTTCCCCTCGCCACGGGCCCACCCGCCGTGGTTCCACGGCCCGATCACTAAGTGGTTAATGCCCTTGGTATCGTTGGGTTCCATGGCCCGATAGATTGTCAAAGGGCCGTAGAAGTCTTCCTGATCCCACCAACCAGCCACGGTCAGCGTGGGCACCGTCACCGGCTTGTTGGCAAAGACGGGCCGGACTTTTCGTCGTTGCCAAAATTCGTCGAAGTTCGGATGGCTCGCGAAGTCGGTCCAGGTCGGCCGCTTGCCCTGGAAGTACCGCTGGTCGACGTTCCCGAGCCCACCCAACCGAAGAAACCATTCGAAAGTATCCAGGCGATCAAAACGAAAGGGTGCGCTGACCCGGCCGGCTTCCAAGTTCGCGACATACTCAAACCCGTAGCTCAACCGAAACGCGCCGTTGTGATGAAAATCGTCACCCAGGTACATGTCGTCGGGCGATGCTTGAGGCGACGCGGCTTTCAGTGCGGGGTGGGGCTCGACCAACGCCATCATGGTCAGCCAGCCACCGTACGAAATCCCCACCATCCCGACTCGGCCGTTGTGCCCCGGAACGTTCGCCAGAAGCCAATCGATGGTGTCATTGGTGTCGGTACCCTCGTCCACTGTTTCGCCCCGCTTCGGATCTCGCGGCGGCCGAATCATCATGAACGTCCCCTCGGACTGGTACTTCCCCCGTACGTCCTGAAAAACGAAAATGTAGCCTTCGTCCGCGAGTTGTTGGTAGCGGTTGGCCAACCGAGGCCCAATGGCACGAGCGTCGTACGGGGTTCGCTCCATCACGATTGGGAGGGCGGCGGCCTGCCCGACAGGCGTGAAGATCTCGGTGTGGAGTCTTGTTCCATCGCGCATCCGGATCATCTCAACACGATGGGTGTAGTCGGATCGCGGCTGTTGCGCCGGCAACGGCGTCCAAACGACAAGAAGTGCCGGGATCAGAATGGTAGGCCATCGCATGAGCAGAAGGTCCTCGAGAAGATCGAGGAAATGTACGCCTGCCGGGGGCTTGGCGTGAGACCGCCGACACCCGCCAAACCGACGCTCACCGGATGGCGACCAACTCCATCCGGCGAGGTCGTTATGTCCCGAGAACTCGAGGGGAACAACCTTACGAGAGAGAAACTAGAGACCCCGTGTCACCTTTACCCCGACGATCCGCCACGGCGACGTAACAGCCGTCACCCCTCAAAACTCTTCTCGCTCGAAGCGCCACAAGGCAACGAGCAGCATCACGACGATCAGAGCCGCCGAAATGGACGCTGGAATCCATAAGGGCATCCCGACCGGCTGCCAGAGGGCG
The DNA here is from genome assembly GCA_043769075.1 of Gemmatimonadota bacterium. GTDB lineage: Bacteria > Gemmatimonadota > Gemmatimonadetes > Gemmatimonadales > GWC2-71-9 > SHZU01. Next base: position 2,849 of record JAYVJS010000449.1, read on the forward strand.
ATCTGGCCCGCCGCGCGGGGCAGGGTCCACGGCATGGCCGTGGTGACCCACGACGGTACGAAGTTCGGGAGAATGTTCCCGGCAATCCACAACCCCAGAGCCAAGCCCCCGACGGGCCCCCGGGACGAAAAGAGGGTCCCCAGCATAAGCGTGATGGCGATGTAGAACGTCTGGTGGAGCGCGAGGATGCCCACGGCCTCGGCGAAATGGTCGATCCGGGGTAGGACACCCCAGACGACCCGGCTGACGATCAGGGTTACCACGCCGGGAATCACCAAGGACAGCAGCAGAAAGGTGGCGGTGATACCGACAAACTTCGACAACACGAACGCTTTCCTGGTCGTGGGCTTGGTCAGCACCCAGGCGGCCGTCCCGTACGATCGTTCCCCGACGATCGCCCCTTGGGTAACAAGAACCGCGCCGATCAACGCGAAAAAGCCGCCGGCTTGGAAGAAGATTTGCATCACATTTTCGAGGCCCTGGGCTGGGGTGCTCTCTCGTCGCGACTCGAGCGAGATCAACAGGATGAACCCCGGGATGATCGCGAGCCACAGCAGCAGGTGGACCAGCCAGCGGCGAGTTCGCCACCACGAGCCCAACTCCTTGTCGAGCAGGTTGCCGAATCCCGTCGACCAGCCGGTGGATCGCGTCGGAGTGAGACTCATGACCGGGTTCCCCCCTCGATCAAGTTCATGAAGACATCCTCGAGTTGATAGCGCCGGCGCCCGAACGATCGGACCCGGATCGAGTCGTCGGCCATGATGGTCCGAAGGAGCCCGGCATCGGCCGCGTCGTCATCGGCGACGGCCACCTGCCAAGACACTCCCTCTTTGGCAATCGTCTCATCGACCGAAACGACCCACGGAATGCCGGCCAGCCGGCGCCGGGTTGCGTCCGCGGTGCCCGCGATCTCGACCACATAGGTCGTGTGCCCCGTTCCGGCCAACAGCTCGCCGATCGGTGCCTGGGCGATCAGCTTCCCGTGGTTGAGAATGGCCACTGTGTCGCTGACCCGCTGGACATCCTCAAGAATGTGGGTCGAATAGAAAATCGTCGTGTGGGACCGGAGCTTAGCCATCACTTCAAGCACATCGCGGCGCCCCATCGGATCGAGCGACGCCGCCGGCTCGTCGAGAATCAGGAGGTCGGGCCGGCTGATCTGGGCCTGTGCGATCCCAAGCCGCTGTCGCTCGCCGCCCGAAAACCCCTTGATCGGCCGGTCGGCTTTGTCGGCGAGTCCCACCAGTTCCAGGGTCTCGCGAATGTGCTGTTCGAGTGGTCCAGCCGGACCCGCAAAGAAGAACTTCGCGGTGAACCGCAAGGTTTCGCGTGCCGTCATGTAGTCGTAATACCGGGGGTCCTGGGCGAGGTAGCCGACCCGGCGCCGGACTTCGAGGGTATCGCGTTCGCTGTCGAAGCCGAAGAGGACCGCACTCCCGGAGGTCGGACGCGCCAGGCCGAGGAGCAGTTTGATCGTGGTCGTCTTGCCGGCCCCGTTCGGGCCGAGAAATCCGAAAATCGAGTTCCGCTTCACCGTAAGGTCGAGCCCCGAAAGGGCCGACACCCCACCGGGGTATTCCTTCGATAGGCCGCGGGTCTCGATCGCGACGCCGTCCGTGGCCAATGGTGCCATGGGAACTCCGATGGTTGGACTGTGAGGGGTTGTGGCGGCTTACGAGCATCCGTCGCCGTCAGTTTCACCATGAAACAAACATCTGTTGAAACATGTCGCACGATATATCGTAAGTACTAACGTTCGAGTCTACGTTTCGACCAGATACAGCGAGGTGCCAAGTGCCTAAAGACCGTGATGACTGGGGCTTAGGAGAGATTTTTGGGTTCGCATTCGACCCCAGCAAGTTCGATTTCAAGTTCGGCGGCGGACCCAGAAACAAGAACTGGGGCCGAGGCCGACGGCAGATGTTTGAGTCGGGCGAGGTCAAGTTCGTGATTCTCCGCCTTCTCCGGGAAAAGCCCCGCCACGGCTACGAGGTCATCAAGGCCCTCGAAGAGCGGCTCGGCGGTTGCTATACCCCGTCGGCCGGCACCGTCTATCCCACCCTTCAGTTGCTCGAGGATCAAGGGTACGTGAAGGCCGGCGACGTCGACGGAAAAAAAGTCTACCACATCACCCCCGAAGGCGAGCAGTTCCTCGACGCCAACCAGACGGTCCTCGATGACATCTTCGACCGAGTCAAGGACACGGTCCGGGATTTTGCTGGCGGGCACATGGCGGACCTCAACCACGCATTCACTCGCCTGGCGGCGGTCACCTACAAGCGAGCGTGGCGCTGGGGGCCCGATCACCCCTCGGTGGCGAAGATCGTCGAGATCTTGAAGCGAGCGGCCGATGATATCGAACGTGAGTGGGAAAAAGCCTAACTTCGAGGAGCACACCCATGGGCGTCGGTACGGTTTTGCTGATCGTTTTCGTGGTCATCCCAGCCGTTCAGTGGAGCGTCTGGGGTGGGAAATCCCGGCGGGGCAACTCGCGGAAGTGGGGCCGCATGGACCTTGGCCTCGATCAAGGCGGCCGGCTGGCTGACGAAGTGGCCGGGCTGCGGAACGACCTCGAAAGCCGGCTCGGCGAAGTCGAGCACCTCCAGACCAGGGTCGCGGAGCTCGAAAATCGCCTCGACTTCACCGAGCGATTGTTGGCGCGGCGGGAGCCCGAAACCCTCGCCAAGCCACCCGGGGACTAGTTACCCTTCCCGACTCTGGATGAAATCTTCAGCGTCGACGAACGCCACCCCCGCGCTCGCCCTGAAAGGGCTGGTCAAACGCTACGGCGAGGTCACGGCCGTTGCCGGCCTCGACTTGGTCGTCGAGCGGGGGGAATGCTTCGGCCTCCTCGGCCCCAACGGGGCCGGGAAGACCACCACGATTGAGATCTGTGAAGGACTCACCGAGGCCGACGAGGGCGAAGTCCGGGTCCTCGGGATGACCCACCGGGAGCAGGCCGACCAGATTCGGGCGTCGATCGGCATTTCGCTCCAAGAAACCCAACTCACCGAAAAACTCACGGTTCAAGAAACGATAGAACTGTTCCATAGTTTCTATCCCCGCCGCCGGCCGGTTGACGAAGTGATTGCGGCCGTCCAGCTCGGCGAGAAGAGGCATGCCCGGGTTGGACAGCTGTCGGGCGGCCAAAAACAGCGCCTGGCGTTGGCCTGTGCCATTGTCGGCGACCCCGAACTGTTCTTTCTCGACGAGCCCACAACTGGCCTTGACCCGCAGTCACGCCGTCAGCTGTGGGACTTGATAACCCGGTTCAAAGCCGAGGGCCGGACGATCGTGATCACCACCCATTACATGGACGAGGCGGAGCAGCTCTGCGATCGGGTGGCCATCGTCGATCATGGCAAGATTATCGCCCTCGGGACCCCGCGCGAGTTGATCGGATTGGTGGGCAGCGAGCATGTCGTTGAGTTCCGGCTCGACCACGCCACAGCCGATTTGGAACGTCTCACTGGCTTGCCCGGAGTAACCCGGGTCAAGCAAGTCGACGATCGCTATCAACTCGACGTGTCGCAGGTCCACCAGACCATCCCGGCCTTACTCGACTACCTGGCCACAATTCCGGCGACCTTGAGCGACTTGGTGACGCACACCGCGACCCTCGAGGATGTCTTTGTCCACTTGACCGGACGGCACCTTCGCGATGGCTGAGCCCCGCACCTGGCGCGACCGCGCCATCGTCCAACTCACCCTGGCTCGGTATCGCGAGTTCTACCGCGAGCCCGAGGCGATGTTCTGGACCTTTGTCTTTCCTTTGATCATGGCGGCGGGGTTGGGACTGGCCTTCCGAAACAAGCCTCCCGAGGTCCTCAAGGTTGGGGTCATCCGCTCTGAGGCCGCGCCTCAAGTCCTCGAAGGGCTCAAGCGCGACCGGCAGCTCGATGTCAGGTTGCTCGACGATTCAAGCGGGGCCCAACAGCTTCGGACCGGCAAAGTCGCCCTCCTGGTCGTCGCGACAACGCCGACGACGGTCGAGTATCGGTTCGACGACACCCGCCCCGAAGCGATCACGGCTCGACGGATGGTCGACGATGCCTTACAACGGGCGAACGGGCGCGCCGATCCTGTGGCCGTGGCCGAGTCGTTCGTTCGGGAGCGGGGATCTCGGTACATCGATTTCCTGGTGCCTGGCCTGCTTGGCATGAATCTGATGGCCAGTAGCATGTGGGGTATTGGATTCACGGTTGTCGATCAGCGCAGGAAGAAACTCCTCAAGCGCTTTGTCGCCACCCCGATGTCTCGAGCCGAGTACCTGCTCTCGTTTCTCTTGGCGAGGCTCACACTCTTGGTGTTCGAAGTTGGGGCGATGGTGACATTCGGCGTGCTGGTGTTTGGGGTCCCGCTCCGGGGATCACTGATCACGTTGTCGGCCGTGTGTCTCCTCGGATCCCTGGCCTTTGGCGGCTTGGGCCTGTTGATCGCCGCCAGGCCTCGAACCGTTGAGGCCGCGTCCGGATTGATGAACTTCGCGATGTTGCCGATGTGGGTCCTCTCCGGTGTCTTCTTTTCGTCCGCCAATTTCCCGGACGCCATGCAGCCATTGATCAAGGCGCTCCCCCTGACTGCCGTGAACGACTCGCTTCGAGCCATCATGCTCGAAGGCGCCGGGATTGGGGAGATCATCAGGCCTCTCGTCACCCTGTCGGCCTGGCTCGTCATCTGCTTCACCGTGGCCCTCAAGATCTTCCGCTGGAAGTAGCCGCCCCGCTTCGCCGACTCCTCATCGGTTCTTCATGAGCGAGCTGTTATGGTCCTCGTGAACCTCAGGAGGATCTATGACGGGAACAATTCGGTGGTACGCGGCTCTCTTGGCGGTAGCGGCTTGTGGTGTGCCCGGCACGCCCGTCCCGGTGCGAGGCGATCTCACCCCCCTGGTTGGTGAGTGGGTCGGAGAGTATACGAGCGCTGAAGCCGGTCGGACCGGTTCGATTGTGTTCACGCTCGCCGCCGGCCGCGATACCGCCCTTGGCGACGTGATGATGGTCCCCGCTAACATCGAAGCCGCGACGACCTCGCCGCGGAGTGACGACCCGATGTTGCGGACGCCCCGGATTCTCAAGATCAGCTTCGTGCGCTGTGAGGGCACCGCGGTAACCGGTTGGCTTGAGGCCTATCCCGACCCAGACACCGGCGAGAAAACCTCGACCACGTTCGACGGCACGATCAAGGGCAACCGGCTCGAGGGCACTTTTATATCCTACCTCGAGCTGTCGAACAAACGACGTACCGGAAAGTGGGTCGTGAACCGAAAGAAGAAGGCGTCCTAACCTCGGCGCACGGACACTCCCCCGTTGGTCGTCGTGACTCGAATCGGCGGGCCGCCATCGCCCAAGGTGGCATTGACCCGCCGGTTGAGTCGGCCCCGCACCGTGATCGGGAAGTCGAAATCGAGCCCGCCGTTGACCGTTCCGGTCTCGAGCTCGGCTGAATAGCGTTCCGGAATCGAGAGTTCGACCCCCCCGTTCACGGTCCGGACCGTCAATCCGGCCCCCTCCCAGCGGCGGCCCTCCAGGGCAACGTCCACCCCGCCGTTGGTGGTTTCGGCCCGAACGTCGCCTGATAGACCGTTGAGGGTCAGTCCGCCGTTGACCGTACCGAGATCCATTTCACCGTTGACGTCCGTCACCTCGATCCCCCCATTCTGGCTCCGAATCCACAGATCGGAGCTTCTGGGAACCCGGAGCTCATAGCTGACCGACCAGTATTCGCGGCTCGCCGTTTTCGGACCCTGCGCCTGGATGTTGGTCCGGTCGAGGACGAGCCGAACCGCCTCGCCCAACTCGCGGGCCCGCTCTTCGGTCCGGCCCCGAGCTTGAATCCTTGCCGTGAGTTGGATCTGGTTGCCTTCAATCCCAATGACGGTAACGCTACCGTTGGGCTGTGCCTCCACCCGAATCAATCCGCCCGCCTGAATGGTTCGCTCTTCGATCGAGCAAAACCGTTCACCCCAGTCATCTCGATCCTCGACGCTTCGACAGCTGAGGCCAGAGCGGCCCTGAGCGGCCAGCGGGCTATTTGAGCCGATAAAACAGGCGACGGCAATCATCAGAAGGCCTGGCTTGAACATTGAGCGCTCCGGGTCGAGGGGCTGATTCTAGGATCTGACGGCCCCCACCACGAAAAGGTTGCATTCTCCGTCTTGACACCGGATGCTGGGCCAGGCTCTTTCCGGGATGCAAATCCGACTCCTCAACGCCACGGCGGTTCGCGCCCTGCTTCCAGTCAAAAACTGCACGGCGCTAATGCGCCAGGCCATGTCGCTGGTGGCAACCAACGAAACGATCCAGCCGATCCGCCAAGCGCTCTATCATCCGGACCGACGGGGGCTCCTCAGCATGATGCCGGGCTACACCGGCAACCCGGAGTGGCTCGGCATCAAGGTGATGACCGTCTTTCCGGGGAATTTTGGAACCGCGCTCGGATCCCACCAGGGGTTCGTCCACTTGTTCGACACCACCAATGGCGCGCCGCGGGCGATTTTGGATGGACGGGAGATCACCGCGATCCGGACGGCCGCAGCCACCGCCGTCGCGACCGACGTGCTGGCCCCGCCCTCGGCCAGCACGCTGGCAATCTTCGGCTATGGGGAACAGGCACGTACTCACCTCGAAGCGGTCACCCAGGTCCGACAATTCGACCGGGCCTTGGTTTGGGGTCGTGATCTCGCCCGAGCCAAGCAATTCGCCGCCGCCGAGTCGGCCCACTACGATTTCGAGATCACGGCGGTTGCCACCGCGGAGGAGGCGGCCGCCGCCGACGTGCTCTGCACGACTACCGCGGCCAAGGAGCCCTTTTTCGAAGGGCGCTGGCTTCGGCCCGGCCACCACCTGAATGTGGTGGGATCGAGTATCCCAACCACGTCAGAGATCGACGTCGCCACCGTCGCCAAGGCCAGGATGTTCGTCGACTTCAAGGACAGCGCTCTGGCCCTCGCCGGCGACTTCCGGCGAGCCAAAGAGGCCGGCGTGGTCGGGGACGACCATATTCTCGGCACCATCGGCGACGTGTTGACCGGCCGGGTCATTGGCCGGACCTCCGATCGCGACATCACACTCTTCAAGTCCCTCGGGATGGTTGCTGAGGACTTGGTGGCCGCCGATTTCATCCTGCGCGAGGCTGAGCGGCAGGGTGTCGGCCAACTGATTGATTGGTAACCCAATGACAAACCAGACGTTGCTCGCTGCGCTTAGCGCGATTCTGCTCTTTGGCTCCCAGGGCGGGTCTGCCCAATCGACCAGCAGCATGGCCCCACCACCTCGGTTCGCCGATCCGGATCGACTCGCCAAGCTGCGAACGGCTTTCCCATCCATTGACCGGATCGTTCACGAGTTTGCCGACAAGGCGCACGTCCCGGGCTTCGGCTACGGGATCATTGTCGATGGGAAGATCGTCGCGATGAGCGTGGCGGGATCCCGCGAGCTGTCGCCGATGTCGCCGGTGGATACCTCGACCGTGTTCCGAATTGCCTCGATGAGCAAGAGTTTTGCCGCAGTCTCGATCCTCCAGCTGCGCGACGCCGGCAAACTGTCACTCGATGATCCCGCCGAGCAGTACGTCCCTGAACTTGCCGGCCTCCGGTATCCAACCACCGATTCGCCGAAGCTCACGATTCGCCTCCTCTTGTCGCACTCAGCGGGCTTCCCGGAAGACAACCCGTGGGGAGACCAGCAGCTCTCGGTGTCGAATGAGCGAATGGCCGAGATGATGAAAAGCGGAATTCCGTTCTCGACCGCACCGGGCACCGGGTACGAATACTCGAACTTCGGCTTCGCGATTCTCGGCCGAATCGTCGCGAACGTCTCCGGCATGCCGTACCCCCGGTATCTCAAGGAGCGGGTGCTCGAGCCGTTGGGGATGCAAGTGACAACGCTCGAGGCCGCGACCGTTCCGGCGGCCCGGCTGGCTCACGGCTACCGCCGCCAGGACAACAAATGGCTTGAAGAGCCGCAGCTACCCGACGGCGCGTTCGGGCCGATGGGTGGCATGTTGACCTCGATCAGCGATCTCGGCCGATGGGTCGGCTTCATGCTCGATGCCTGGCCGGCGCGTGACGGTGCCGAAACCGGCCCGCTTCGCCGTTCGTCTTTGCGTGAAATGCAGCAAGTCGTTCGATACAGCGGCGCCACGACCACTCGAAACCCAGCGACCGGCGCCGTCACGCTGACCGCTGGTGGTTACGCCTACGGCCTCGGGGTTCGCCAGACCTGCCTCTTTCGGATTTCGGTGGCCCATAGCGGCGGACTGCCCGGGTTTGGATCGCACATGCGGTGGCTGCCCGAGTACGGCGTGGGAATCGTGGCCCTCGGCAATCTGACCTACACGAATTGGGGGCCGGTGGCGGAACAAGCCCTGACCTTGCTCGCGAAGACCGGCGGGCTGCTACTCCGGCAACCTGAACCGGCCCCAGTGCTGGCGGAACGCCGGGCCCAGGTATCCCGGCTGATCCTCAAATGGAGCTCGCCGCTGGCCGATAGCTTGGCGGCGATGAACCTCTTTCTCGACGATTCAAAGGACCGTCGTCGAGCGGCGATCGCACGCCTCCGAGCGGCGGCGGGAGAACAGTGTCGCGACGAGGGCGGATTCGTGGTGGAGAACGCCCTCCGAGGTCAGTGGAAGATCCGCTGCGGCAGGGGCGATCTGCGAGTCTCGATTACCCTGGCCCCGACGGAACCGGCCTTGGTCCAGTTTCTCGAAGTGACTCCGATGAAACCGGGGGAAAGCCTGGCGCCGCCCGCGACGTGCCGCTGACCGTCGATCAAATCACCTGGAGCACGTCGAACCCGGTCAGTACATAGGTCTTGCCTGCCTTGAAGTCCCGGACCAGGACGGCGGGGTTCTCGGGCGTGATCATCGGGGCAAGCAACTCGACTGGGGTCTCGATGTCGACGAACGGAAAAGCCGGCTGCATGATCGACCGGACGGGCGCATGCCGGACCGAGTGGTCTTTCACAATGCAGGCGTACGCGTGTGTTTCTCGGAGCGATCCAACAACGCGCTCTTCTTTGGTGACCGGGATCTGTGAAAAATCGTTAGCCGCCATCCGGGCCAGGGCCTGCTCGACGGTGGCGGTCTCCTCGACCCCGACGAGGTCCGCCACCGTCTTCGTTTTGACCAAGCTTCGGGCCGTCGGGCCGTCGAGATTCTCGTAGCCCATCCGGCGCATCCAATCCGGATTAAACATCTTGCCGATGTACCTGGTACCATGATCGTGGAAGATCACGACCACGACCTCGCCGGCCTTGAAATGGGCTTTGAGTTGCAGCAAACCCGCCACGGCCGACCCGGCTGAGTTCCCGGCCCAAATGCCCTCCCGGCGAACCAACTCGCGAGTGTAGATGGCGGCATCCCGGTCGGTGACCTTTTCGAAGTGATCGACCACGCTGAAGTCGACGTTTTGGGGAAGGAAGTCCTCGCCGATCCCTTCGGTCACATAGGGGTAAATCTCATGCTTGTCGAAAATGCCGGTCTCTTTGTACTTCTTGAACACGGAACCGTAGGTATCGATCCCCCACACTTTGACCGCCGGATTCTTCTCCTTCAAGTATCGTCCGGTCCCGCAGATCGTTCCACCAGTACCGACACCGACGACCAGATGGGCCACTTTGCCCTCGGTTTGGTCCCAGATCTCCGGGCCGGTTGACTCGTAGTGGGCGGCCGAGTTGCTGAGATTGTCGTATTGATTGGGTTTCCAGCTGTTGGGCGTTTCGGCTACCAGCCGCGATGACACCGAGTAATACGAACGCGGATCCTCGGGGTCGACGTCGGTCGGGCATACCATCACTTCGGCTCCGAAGGCCCGGAGGGCGTCGACTTTTTCTCGCGACTGTTTGTCGGTCGTGGTAAAGATGCACCGGTAGCCTTTGACGATGGCGGCGAGGGCGAGACCCATCCCGGTGTTACCACTGGTGCCTTCGATGATCGTCCCGCCGGGCTTGAGCGCGCCGCTCCGTTCGGCGTCCTCGACCATTCGCAGCGCCATCCGGTCTTTGATGCTGTGGCCTGGATTGAACGTCTCGACTTTGGCGTACACCGTGGCCGGGATCTCGCGGACAATGGCATTGAGGCGGATCATCGGGGTGTGCCCGATCGCACCGAGGATGTTGTCGTGGACGTTCTGTGGCATAGGTGAGTGGCGGTTAGAGGTGGAAGAGGTAGCTGAATTTGGTGAAGAAACCATCCTCGGAGCGAGTCAGACGCCGGAACCGAAAGGCGTCTTGCTCCTCGAGGCGGCTCCCGTAGCCGGCAAAGAATACGGTACCCGGTGTGGGCTGATAGGAAAAGAGCCAATCCACTCGCATGTGGTTCGACCGGGCCGCGGTGGCAAGGCTTCGTTTGTAAATGCCGTCTTCGGGATCTCGGATCAGAATCGGGGCGTTGGTCCGTCCGTCGTCGCGGAGGTCACTGCGGCGGTTCGCTGTGTATTCGCCAACCAGTCGGAAGAATATGG
>JAYVJS010000450.1:0-10560 GCA_043769075.1 Gemmatimonadota bacterium
GGTGGGCAAGATCCACGTTGCCGTCGGCGACATGGACAATTACTTCCTCAATCTCGGGGTCTATCGGTTCGAGCGGTTTCTGGAGAGCACGAAGGAGCCGGGCAAGGGGCCGTACTATGCCGGCACGATCGAGTACGGTCGGCCGCTCAAGCCCCATGGGTGGCAGCCGTGGACCAACCAAGAACTGCTCCGGATGATGATGCGGTCGGTCGAACAAGGAGCCGGGCGGGGAGCAACGCCCTAGCGAGCCGACGGGTGGCTCACCCGGGTGCGACGTCAGGCCGCCGGCCGTGGTCGGGACTCGTACGCCTCAGGATCCGCCCGCAAACGGCGGAATGTTGTAGGGGCTGTTAGGCTCGACACCGACGTTCAGCCATCGTCGGATGGTGGGCGCCACGAAATGGCGGGTCGAGACCACAAACCGGCCTCCGCTTGGAAGCCGCAGGGAGGCAGTGTGGGCCGTCCATGCGGCCTCGAGATCGCCTCGCTCGCGGTGGAAATCAGCCACCGTATGGTATGCCATCGCCAACTGCCGGGTGAGGCCTCGGCGGTAATCCGCCGGGAGCGGGAGCCTGAGGATCGCTTCGAGGGCTGCGGGTTGTCCGAGGTGGTATCCGACCGAGGCCGAGAGCCCCCGCGACTCGTCTCGCACCACGGTTGGGGATTCGAGAAACCGGATTCGGCGTTGCAATGCGAATTGAACCGCCAGGTACGTGCACTCCAGATACCGGGGCATGTGGTCGAAGATTGCGAGGTCGCTTCCCGACGTTCGGCGGAGCCAGCTGCCCGGGAGTAGCCAATTGCGCTCGAGAAGGGCCTTGAGCGGGTTGGCGCGGATCGCCCCCGGGTCAGTCCAAAAAGCGGTGTCGCCACCGGCGTGGCGCTGATACCCGTTGGTCACCACGCAGTCGACGTCGGGACCGGATTCAAGGCAGTCGGCGCGCATTTGGAGGGCACCCGGGAGCAGGAAATCGTCGTCATCCAACGCGCCGAAGTATGGGGTCTTGACGACAGTCCGCCCCCATCGGATAGCGGCGGGCAGATCTGCCCGCGCAAGGCGCTCCAGCCGGATTCGGGGATCCCGCTCAAGGCGGGCCAGGACCGTCGGCGCCGGATTGGGTCCATTGACCACTACGATCGGTACCGCCCTGACCCCGGCTTGGTCGGCGATACTCGCGATGGCCCGCTCGAGCCCTTCGGCGCGATCCGGGGCCGCCATGGTGGGGATGATGTACGACACAGCGATCTGGGAACGGGCACGCATTGGGCTATCCTCGTCACCGGCGATTAGGAACCATGACCGATTCCATAGTAGCAAACGTCAGTGCCGCGGGGAGCTTTCGATACGGGGCTGATACCGCTGGTACGTGGTTGATACCTGGGCACGGGGGACGCCCAGGTGTCGATCAAACCAAGCGGCGGCTCAACGGAGTTCGATGATGGCTGATTTTCTCACTGTGGAGTCGTGGCGACACGAGTGGGGCTGGCCAGCGACGGCGTCAGGTTCTATGCCGCCCGGATAGCGGCGGGGACGACCGTTACTGCAGGGAGATCAGGAACCGCCCGAACGAGACGGCGGCGGATAACTGGGGTACCGTTGCCAAGCGAGTCGCCCAAATGACCCAGGGCGCTCCGAACCCGGGCGATGTGACTCCAGTTGACTCGGGCAATGATCTCGACCCCACTGCGCCAGGTTCGTTCCACTACGATCTCATCTCCCAACACCGGATAGCTCCAGGAAAGCGTTCGCCTGCTCATCAAGCAACCACTGGGCCATGAGCCGTCCGGATCCGACCGGCAATTTCCACCCATGGTGAAAGGCTGTGCATTCACGGCAGGCTGCTGTTCGAGGCCGCGTCACCCGCGCCGATTGGACCAGGGGCCTGGAGGCGGGTAGGTTGGACGCAGTGAGGCAACTCAATACACCTCGGATTCACATGGCTTCCGTCGTTCCCAACCAGTCCAAGATCAAAGCCTTCCGATCGGAGGCGGCCTTCGAGAAATGGCTCGCGACGAACCATGCGAAGGAGACCGAGCTCTGGCTCAAGATCCACAAGAAGGACTCGGGGCTCCCCACAGTGACGTACGCTGAGGCGCTGGACGTCGCCCTTTGTTGGGGATGGATCGATGGGATTCGGAAGTCGTTCGATGCCCAGTCGTTCCTGCAACGGTTCACCCCGCGCAAGGCCAAGAGCATTTGGAGTCAGGTCAATCGAGGACATATCGCCCGGCTCACCGCGGCCGGTCGCATGACGCCCCATGGACAGCGACAAGTGGACGCCGCGATGGCGGATGGCCGGTGGGCCGCCGCCTACGCCCCGATCCGCAGCGCGTCCCACGCCACGGTGCCGGCTGACCTCCGGGCCGCCATCGCAGCGAATCCCCGGGCCCAGAAGACCTATCAGAAGCTCGGTAAGATGAACCTGTTCGCTCTCGCCTTTCGGACCACCAACATGAAGACGGCGGCGGGGCGAGCCCGAAAGATCGAAGCGTTGGTCGCCATGCTAGCGAAAGGCAAAACCATTGTTCCCGAAACCAGCTAATCGGCCGACGATCATTCTGGCCATCGACAGCGCCGAAACCCGGCTCTTGTCGCGTTACACGGACGCCGGCCAGTTGCCGTTCCTGGGGCAGTTCGTGAAGAACTGGCGGATCGTGGAAGGTCCCCATCACTTTTGTGAGATGGGGGCGTGGACCACGTTCTGGTCCGGTATCCCCGTGGTTGAGCACGGCTATCACTGCATCCGCCGGATGATTCCGGGGCAGTATGCGGTGGAGCTCAGTCACCGGCCGCTCCGGCCTGTAGCGCCGTTCTGGGCCTCGATGCCGGGGACCATCTCGATCTGGGACGCCCAGGAGTGCGACCCCGATCCGTCGCTCCGGGGCGAGCAGCTTTGTAACTGGCGGACCTCGGTCGCCGAGCGCTGTCCGCCGACGCCGGCCTCGTTCCCCGAGGGGCTTTTGCCCGACGTCGTGGCGCGGTACGGCGAGCCGTTGCGGCCGGTCGCCATCAACCCGAAGGATACTCCCGAGAGCCGGGAGCGGTACTTCCGCCAGTCCAAAGCACGGATCGCCACCTGCGGCCGGCTGTTTCGGGAAGCGCTCCAAGCCGGGGACCGAGACCTCTATGTGTTTGGGTGCGCCGAAATGCATAGCGCCGGTCATCTCTGCTGGACCTATGACGAAGACGGCGAACGGCGGATGCTGGAACTCTATCAGGATCTTGACCGCGAATTGGAGAGCGTCTGCCGGGTGGCGCCCGCCAGCAGCAAAATCCTCGCCGTCTCAGCCTACGGCATCTACAAGAACTATCCGTGCTCGGACGTCGCTGAGCAGATTCTCCGGGGGTTGGGCTACCAGCAGGCGCCGATCAGCGGGCGCCGATCGCTGAAGGAGTTGCTGCCGTTGGCGGTGCGCCGGAAGATCGGCGAGTATCTGCCGATCGAGACCCAGGAGCGGTTGATCAACGACAGCCTGCGCAGCAACACTGATTGGTCGAGGAGCGTGGCGTTCGGGATGCCGACTCTCTACACCGGCCACATTCGGATCAATCTGCGGGGCCGGGAACCGCAAGGGATCGTGGAGCCGGGCCGGGAGTACGAGGAGGTGGTGGCCCGCATTGCCGACGATTTTGCCCAGCTGGAAAGCCCGGCACCTGCCCACATTCAAATCATTGCGGACTTGGCCGGCAGCGTGCCGCAAACTCTGCCCGACATCATGGTGTCGTGGCAAGAGCGGGAGGCCCCGTGGCCCGCCGTGGTGCACCCGCGTTTCCAAGCGCCGATCGCGCCCCATCGGTTTCACCGGAGCACCTATCACAGCTATCGCGGCTTTATCGGGGCCGCCGACGCCGATCTGCTCCAAGGGGTGCCGGCCGTGCTCGACATTCCGGACGTTGCCGGTCATTTGCGGAGGATCTGCGACCAATGACACCGGCTCGGCGGTGGCGCCTGTTCGGGGTGGGCTGTCTGATGATTCTGGCCGGGGCTACTCTCGCGCACCAGATTCAGACCAGCGGTGGGGTGGTGGTACGAGAGGTGCGCTTTCCGGCTGATTCCGGTTTGATGATAAGTGGGGCCCTCTACACGCCTCCGACGGCGACGGCCGGCCGGCGGGCACCGGCGGTCCTGGTCAGCCACGGGTACATCAACACCCGGGAGATGCAGAGCCCATTTGCGATCGAGCTTTCCAGGCGCGGCTTCGTCGTCCTGGCGATGGACATGACCGGGCACGGGTATTCGCAGGGGCGGGTCGGATCGCAGTACCTCGGTGGCCCTGCTGCACTCGCCTATCTCCGGACCCTGCCCGTCGTAGACACCCTCGCCATCGGGCTGGAAGGTCACAGCCTTGGCGGCGCCCCGCTTCTCGCGGCGGCGGCGGAAATGCCGGACGGCTATCGGTCGATCGTGCTCGAAGGATCGACCACTGGAGTGTTCGGCGACCCTCGGAAGGGGACGCCAAGCTTCCCCAGGAATCTCGCCGTCGTGTTCGGCCAACTCGACGAGTTCGCCAACGTTATGTGGGGGGTTCCGAAGGGATCGGAGGTCGGGCAATCAGAACGGATGCGAACCCTGTTCGGAACGACAACCCCGGTGCTCGCCGATCGGATGTACGGCGCGATCGATAGCGGAACGGCGCGAGTGCTTTATTTGCCCCCGGTGATTCATCCGGCCGAACACTTCTCACGGGCGGCAGTTGGGTACGCGGTGGATTGGTTCCAACGCACGTTGCCCGGCGCCGCCGCGCCCCGTGATCCCCAGCAGCAAATCTGGCTCTGGAAGGAAATCGGGACGCTGATGGCGTTCGCGGGGTTTGTGGTGCTTCTGCTCGGCACCTTCCACCTTCTGCTCGGTTCCCCGTTCTTCACCTCACTCAACGTTGACGCGCGGCCCGCGCGTCGGGCGCGGACCGGCCGGTGGTGGCTGGCCTTCGCCCTCACGGCTGTGGTCCCCGCCCTCACATACCTGCCGTTGATGAGGCTCGGGACGCGGTTCCGTGCGACGGAGGTGTTTCCGCAGGGCGTCATGAACCAACTGGTCGTCTGGGCCATGGTCAACGCCGTTCTGACCCTCGGGCTCGGGATGGTTCTTCGGGGCGAAAAGTCGACTGGCCGCCCCCAATGGGGGAAGTCTTTCCTGGCCGCCCTGGCCACCGTGGGGACTGGATATCTCTCGCTGCTCCTGGTCGATGGGCTCGCCGGCGTGGACTACCGGTTCTGGGTGTTGGGGCTCAAGCCGCTCGACTGGACACACTTTCGGATCGCCGTGGCCTATCTGCCCTTCTGGGTCGGGTTCTTCCTGATCGCGATGCGGGCGCTCCAAGGCCTCGCGGTTCAGGGCGAAGGGGCGGGCCGCCACTACGCGACGGCGGCGCTCGCCATGTGCTTGGGGTTTGTGTTGCTGCTCGTCGTCCAGTACGGCAGCCTCTTCGCAACGGGTCTGCTCTTCAAGCCCCATGAGCCGCTCAACACCGTCATCGCCATCCAGTTCGTTCCGCTCCTGGCCGTCGTCGGCGTGATTGGCGCGTTCACCTATCGCCGGACCAATGTGTTCGCGCCTGGTGCCTTCATCTGTGCGATGCTGATTACCTGGTACATCGCCGCGGGTACCGCAGTTCATGTCTGACCGGTTGACGGTTGAGCCCCTGTTTGGGCTGGCGAACCGGATTCAGGTGGTCGAGTCCGCTCTTGCCCTGGCCGTCACGCTCGATCGGCCGTTCGGGTTGATCTGGAACCTGAACCGCGAACTCAATTGCCGATTCGACGACCTCTTCGTCGTACCCCCGGGGATCGCATCGCTCGATCAGCCCATCAGGGGGCGGTTCCGGTTGTACTCGGGCCCGTCGGTTCGGATCGGGACGACCCTTGCTCCCCGAACACCGACCCCGCAGCTCACCGCACACGGCCCTGTTTCGGCGGTCGGGCTCGGCGGTCTCCGCCGGCTCAATTGGTGGCTCCTGGCCGACCGGCAGCACCATCGGGCGATCTACGAGAACGAGATGGTACAACTCCACGATGCCGGGTTCGACTTCGAGACACTGCGCAGCTGCCCCTCAGTGTTCATCCGGGCCTTTCTCCGCTTCTACGACGGACAGTCCCCGGCACCGGCGCTTTGGCCCGCTCCGGAAATCGAAGCCCAGATCCGACGTCAGGTCGCCATGTTTCCCAAAGTGGTGGTCGGCGTCCATGTTCGGCGGACCGACCATCAGAGGTCAATGCGGATCAGCACGACCGAACGATTCGGTGCCGCGATGCGGGAGGAACTTGCCCTCGAGCCGCTGACCCATTTCTTCCTCAGCACCGACGATCCGGAAGAGGAGTCCGTGCTGGGCAACCTCTTCCCGGGTCGAATCCTGATCAGGCCGAAGCGGACCCTCGATCGCAATGACCCCGCAGCCATTCAGGATGCGCTCGTGGATCTCCACTGCCTCGCTCGCACCCGTAAGGTGTTGGGGTCGTTCGCCAGCTCGTTCTCGCGCCTGGCTGCCAGACTTGGGGGAGGCGAGCTGGTTGTTGTCGGAGCGGGGGCCGATTCACCACAGGGTCAGGGAGGCCCGATCGGGACTCGCTCCGCCGTGCCGAGCGCCGCCGAAACCCCGGCACGGGGGGGCTCGTAGGAGTCCGAGTCCATGCCACACGCCTCAATCGACCCACTGCCCTTCACACTCTCAGTCGCGGGGCACGACGATATCGACGGTCTCGGCGTCGTGTCGTTGTCGGTCAAAATCGACGGCATGGCCCATTGGTCGGAAGGGGTGCTCACCCTGGAGTGGGCCGAAACCCAATACATCGATGAAGTGTCCATCGTCTCGGTGCGCAGCGAGGTGGTGCCGCAACCACCGCTTGCCGTCGATATCCCAATCGACGTCCTCGCCGGCGCCGTCCTGGCGGGTGGGTGGTGGCGCCCGCGGGTTGAGCTCCGAGCCCGCTACCTCGACGCCTTCGCCCACATTCCGGGAGCGCGACCAGGACGGGTGAGTCTTCGGATTCGTCGGCAGGACCGGGCGCTCGCGAAGCAGTTGGTCGCCCTCCTGCAATCGGCTATCGCCCCCGCGCCCGCGCCACTCCGACTGACCTAACGCCCGGGGTCGTTGGGACTGAGCAACCCGGCGAACGTCGGGCAATCATGAGGACGGAACCGCCGAGTCAACTGGATGCCGGCCACGGCTTCCTGTGAGTCCTCGGCCTGGTCGAGGGCCTGCTGCCACCGTTACGGCCGGCGGGGGATGAAGCTGGCGTGGACGAGGCCCATGCGGCTGGGCTGCATTGTGGGGTCCTCTCTCACCTGCTGAGCGGGGGCGTGATCATGCGCAGCTTTGTGCCGGCGGGCATGATTCCCGTCCTCCAGGGTCTTGAGCGTGGGATGAGGCCGGCGATGAAATACCTGGGAGTGTTCGGCACGATCGAATCCGCCTCGGCGGGACCCCCCTCCAGGGTCCTAAGCCGGCCGGCGCCGATCGAGGACGCCATAGCAAGCCGCCCAGGCGATTCCCACCAGCCCGAGCGATGCCGCGAGGTACCGCCAGCCATGGCGCGCCTCCTGGAGCTCGTTGCGAACCTGAAGGGCGCTGGTCGCTTCGACAACCCTGCCGGCGGTGATGATGGGATGGTCGTCGAATGCATCCCATTGCGGTGAGATGAAATCGAGGATCCCGCGCCGCTCAGTGCTTCGGAACCCATAGTCGAGCTTGGCGCCGGCGGGCGCTTCGATTGACGCCACGAAGACATCGCCCTCTCGCCGCATCCGGGTCTCCATGACCCGATCAACGATGACCGTCTCGCCGCCGCGGAGGGCCTCGGCGACGGTGCCCCACCCGTTGACCCCCCAGACCAGAACGACCGCTGAGGCGAATGGGGCCCGATACCGGACCGTGGCTGGGACAGCCGCCTCCACGGCAACCGAATCGGGGCGGCCGGCGATTTGGGTCGCCGAGCGCTCGATGGTCGTTGCGCTATCGGTTCGGATTGAAAAGTTGCCTTCCCACCCCGCCGAGCCGTTGGCCGCCCCGAGGGCGAAACCGTACTCGAGCGAACCGCCCTTGGGGACCTGGGCCCGGAGCGCAAAGGCTCCGTTGACCCGGTCCATGGGGGTCCGCATCAGCCCCTTTTCGATCGTGGTGCCCTTGGGACGTAGGCCACTGGGAACCGGCCACCACCCGTTGACGCCCCAGACCAGCTCGACCCGGTCGGCCGGCGAATTCGAGTATCGAAACTCGATCGAGGTGAGCTCGCCGGGCGCCCGGCCCCCGCCGTCGCGCCGGTCGCCGGGATCGTCCGCCATCAGCGGCCAGGGCCACAGACCGGCGGTCTTGAGCATCCTCATGTCGTCCGCGAGGTCGAGCGGGTCGAGGCTGTGATGGAGGAATTCCCCGTGCCGCTGGGTGATTTCTCGGGCACCGCGGTGGGCCCGGAGATCGGCAAGCACTTCGATCGCTCCCTGTTGGTAGAACCCGTTCCACCAGGTCCCGTGCACCGCGTTGAGTGGCAGCAGTATCGCCATGAGGACGAACACGAGGTTGGGTACCAGGGACCGAATCGCGGCCGGAGCACAGAACGTCCAGAGACAGCACGACACCAGGAGCGCTGGGGCGGAAAACAGGCTGTAACGGGTCGGCCAGAGCTGGTACGTCGCGATGGCCCCAGCTCTCCCCCAACCCATTGCCAGCGCAAAGCAGCCCAATCCAGCCAACCACCAGAGCAGTAGTCCAGCCCGGGGGCGGTCGGCTTTGTCGAGAGTTCGGACCCGCAGCAGGCCCATCACACCGCCGGCCGCGATCACCGCCACCCCGGCCGTTCCCGCGAGGATCCACGCGCTCCGCGCGGTCGGCCCCCAGCCCAGGGCGACGAATTGGCCGGCCGCGATGATTGACGCCCCAATGCCCGGATTGGGCGGCAGCCAGTCCGGGCGCTGATACCCGATGAAGTAGGCCACCGAGAGGGCCCCTGCCAAACCGGCACAGCTCGCCAGGACGACGCGGATACCGGCCCGCTGTCCAAGGGCTGCCCAGAGCAGCCATCCTGCGGCGAACGGAACGAAGAAGAGTCCATTGGCGCCGCAGAGCGGTAGCAGCACGGTCGCAATCCCTGCCGTCAGGGCGGATCGCCAGGCCGAGAGATTGGGTTGCACCAGGCCGACGCAAATGAGGAGAATGACCAGAACCGTCGGGATGACTTGGGTCGCTTGCCAGGCCCAGAACAAGTTCTCCCAGTTTCCGAGATGGAGGAGCGCGAGAGGGACGATCGCGTCGGAGACGATGGTCCTTCCTTGCCGGGCCTTTCGCACCGCCACCATAAGGAGGGCGGCCGCGGCCGCCAAGCTCAACACGTTGAGCGCCATCCCGGCCCGAAAATTACCGCCGGCAAGTCGGAGTACCGCGGTGAGGACAAGTCTGGGGAACGGGACCCGGTGCTCGTTATTCTGGGCCCAGAGAGTTTGCCAGAAATGGGGGTCGTTTCCTGTGATGCCCGGGACCAGAAGCCAATCCTCTGTCAGCGGCACGTTCCGGGTGGCGTGGCTCAGCGCCCAGAAGGCGATCACCACCATCGTCAACCAGACGGCCGAGACGAACGCGAGAGCCTTGCGGTCGGGTGCTGGTCCGGACTGCGGCATTGGGATGGTCGCTCAGGGACGAGAGGAGGGCGGATGACGCCAGAGGCGCCGAAGGACCCGCCAATAGCCGCCCCCAACCTGAGCGAGCCGAAATGACGACGCCCCCATGTTGGGTTCGCGGTTGATCCAAGAGATCGGAACTTCTTTGACCCGGTAGCCCATTAACAGCGGCTTGAGTCCGGTCTCGGCGTTGACGGCGAACCCGGGTTCCTCGAGCTCGAGTCGATCGACCACGGCCTTCGTCATCAGCTTGAGGTTGTTGGTGAGATCCCGAAACCGCCGACGGAGGAGCAGTTGGGCGATGACGTGGAAGCCCCGGTTGGCGATGATCTTCTGGAACGGATAGTTGAGCAGCACGCTATGCCGCGAAAACCGGCTCCCCAGCACGACGTCGTAACCCTCGGCGGCGGCGTCGAACAGATCCTGAAACTCCGGCATCAGGTGCTGGAAATCCGCGTCCATCGAGAGCACGTATCGCCCGGTGGCGGCCCGGTACCCATCCGCGATCGCTCGGCCGACACCGTTAGGCGGCTTCCGAAAGACTGCCGTGATCCGGGGCTCCTCCCCCGCCAAGCGGCGGATCTCCTCGGCGGTTCGGTCCGTGCTGTTGTCGTCCACCAGGACGATCTGGTGGAGGTAGTCGCCATAGTATGTCGTCAACGCCCGGACCAACGGCTCGAGATTCTGGGCCTCGTTGTGACAGGGGACGACGGCGGACACGGTGCCGAACAGTTCGGCATGGTTCGCGAGGGAGCCTCCCCGCGGGAGCGTCGGCCGGGGCGGCTTCTGGGCGTGGATCAAGATCGATCCGGCCAGGCTCCGCACGCCGGGGAGATTCTCGAGCAGAATGGACAGGTTGCGGAGAACCCAGACCAAGGATGCGGTCAGCGGTGCGTAGACAAAGTCGTTATAGACCGCGAACACCCGAATGAAGCCGACCTCGGAGAGCAGC
>JAYVJS010000451.1:0-8405 GCA_043769075.1 Gemmatimonadota bacterium
TTGGAGCCGGCGGACCAAGGCCCCCGGCTCGATGCGGGACGGCGGGACGCTGGTCGGGTGGGGAATGGCGAGTTGCTTGATGTCGACCTTTCGATTTGGTGGGGCGGCCCGGATCGTGATCCGGCGGGACGGCTCGGTGCGAATTGAAACCGGCTCTCACGAAATCGGAACCGGAGTCTCCACTATTCTGCCCCAGATTGCCGCCGACGTGCTCGGGGTCGACCCCGCCAGGGTTGAGGTCGCGTTAGGCGATACCACCCTGGCGGAAGCCGGAGGTACGTTCGGGTCGGCGACGACGATCGGAGTGGGTTCCGCCGTGCACGCCGCGGCAACGAAGCTCCGCGCCTCTCTGGAGGCGCTTGCCGGTGAGCCGGGGCTCGAGCCGGCTGAGTATTCGGAAGTCCTCAAGCTGCGGCAACTCGATCAGCTCAGCGAGGTCGGGTCGTGGGCTCCCAAGCAGGAGGAAGGCGCCTTCGCGATGAATGCATACGGCGCGATTTTTGTCGAGGTCCGGGTCGACCCGGTGGTCCGAATACCTCGGGTGTCCCGTTGCGTTGGGGCCTACAGCGTCGGGCGGATCATCAATCCTCGAACCGCCCGAAGCCAGGCGGTCGGTGGGATCGTCTGGGGGCTCGGACAGGCGCTCCTGGAGGAATCCCGGGTCGACCCGGTGAGCGGAAGGTTTGTCGCTGAGGGGTTCGGGGGCTATCGGGTGCCGTGCAGTGCCGATGTGCCGGATATCGAGGTGGTGTTTGCCGAGGAGTTCGACGCCCATGCCAGCGCCCTTGGTGCGAGGGGAGATGGCGAGATTGGGACGATCGGGGTTGGCGCCGCCGTCGCCAACGCTGTCTACCATGCGACCGGAATCAGAACTCGGGACGTGCCGATCCGTATTTAGACTTTTTTGCCTCTGTCTCCGGGGCCCAGGCGCCCTGCGTCGTCATCAGGCTGTCGTGCCGCAGGAGCCGCTGACCGAGGCTGGCTCGTTCGTTCTCGCTCCCCGCATCCGCTTCCCAGGGCTTGGCGTCGGCACTCTGGCCGGCAAACGAAATCGTTCCGTCCCCATCCAGCTGGTACCGACCCACCGTCAACGGCACATCGGTGTAATTCGCTAGGCCCTCGATGATGGCCACAGGCGCCGAGAGCGTCGGTCCGAGGACCAGGCCGCGGACGTGGAGGGCAATCGGTTTCCCTTCCGCGATGAGTCCGCCAATGCCGCCCTGTTGAAGGGCTCGCCGAATCATCACCACCTGCCGATAGGTCGCCTCCAGATCCTCCGCGTTGACCGAGTCGGTCGACACCCGCACCACGTGGGCGTTGATCGCCGCGGCCCAGTTGGGGTCTTGGAGACCGTTCTTGAGCCGAACCGTCCAATACATCTCGACTAAGTCGGCAGTGGTGGTGCCTAGGATGAGATCGTGATAGATCCGGTAGTCGAGTGTGATGATGGCCGCCGGACCGGCGTCGGTGTCCCAGGTCCGGGGTGTAGATCGGGGAAGCAGGGTGCCGAGACGATCGGCGTCGCGGTACGACTTCCACTGGCTCAGAATGGCCGCCTTAGCGCCCAAGGGGATCCTCTCCTGACTCCATCATGGTGCAGTAGAGCGCCAGTAGTCGTTTGATCTCTGGTACCACCTCGCGCTGTGACCCCGCCGGCATTTCCGCCACGAAGTCGAGCATCCGGTGGACCATCTCAACGGAAACGACAGCCCGCACGTGTTGGAGCCTCTGGTCGGTCTTCGGAGCCCGGACCGCGATCAATTGTTCGACCCACTCGACAATCCCTTGTTGCAGCTCGGCTTCGCAGAGGGACTTCGATCCCGGCCGATTGATGGCGTGGTACACATGGCGGTATGCCGGGGTTCGTCGGTGAAAAGCGACCAATGGGTCGACGATCCGGTCGACCATGTCGGCGACCGGAATCGAAGCCATCTCGGGACTCCGCATGGCCTCGAAAATGGCCGCCATTTGCGTCGTGTACCGTTCGGCGAGACCCTCGACGATCGCGTCTTTGTTGGGGAAAAAGTGGTAGAGCGACCCCATCCCGGCCCCCGCCTGCTCGGCGATGGCGTTCGTGGTGGCCTGATCCACCCCGCCGGCGGCAATGACCGACTCGGCGGCATCGAGGATCTCGTCGACCCGGCGCTGCCCACGGTCCTGGGTCGGGACCCGATGCCGGCCGGTGGTGGAAACTTTCAGGTGTTCAGCCATGGCTTGAATCTGGTCAGGGCGGCGCCACTTGACAAGTGGAATAAAAGCTCCACATATTGAACTCCGAGTGGAATAGTTGCTCCACTTCAAGTCGCATCGGCCAAGTCGTCTCGGAGCCAACAGCATGCCCGCTACCCGTGCCACCCGCGCCGCAGTCATCCTCTTCGCCCTTGGGCTTCGGTCCGCGGCGGCCCAACAGACCACGCTGGATGGACTCGTGGCCGAAGGGCTCCGGTCCAACCGCCAGATTCGAGCGGCCGCTCGCAGCGTAGAGGCGAGCCAAGAGGAGGTCAATGCGGCCGCGGCTGCCCGCCTACCAACTGTGGCCCTTTCCGCTCGTTATAGCGAGCTGCAGGGGGCCATCCCAAACAGTGGGGCGTTGATCAATCCGGCGTTCGGCGCCTTGAACCGCCTCCTTGGGCAGCCGGCTTTTCCGACCGACTTGAATCTCCAGTTTCCGCAAAAGCAGGAGACCTCCCTTCGGATCGTCCAACCGATTTTTTCGCCCGCGATTGGGGCCGGCCGTTCACTCGCTCGCTCGGCGCTCGAGGCCCGAGTTGCCGGCCACGCGGCAGAGCTCCATACGGTGGCCGCCGGCGTTCGCCTGGCTTATCTCGGCTACCTCAAGGCCCGGAGCCTTGCTGCCTTGGCGGATTCCACAGCGGCACTGGTGGCCGAGAACGTTCGGGTAAACGAGGCGCTCGTCGCGGCCGGGAAAGGGACCCCGGACGCGGTCCTTCGGGCCCGGGCCGATCAGGCTGAAGTTGAGCAGCGGCGGATCGAGGCGCGGCGGATGGTCGACGATGTGCGGCGCAGGGTAAACTATCTGCTGGATCGGCCGATCGAGGGGCCGCTCGAAGTCGTCGCGGATAGTAGTCTCGGGATCGGGATCCGAGGTGAGGAGTCCGCGGCGGTGTTGGCGGCGTTAGGCCGGCGACCGGAGCTCGCCCAAGCCGCCGCCGGCATCGGGGCCGCCGAGGGGCAGCTGCGGCTTGCCCGCGCGGACGGGCTGCCCAGCCTCGCGCTGGCTCTCGACTACGGGATTCAAGGGAACAAGTACCGGTTCTCGACCAATCAGGACTTTGCCATCGGATCGGTGGTGCTGTCGTGGAAACTGTTCGCCGGCGGGCAAGTGAGTGCCCGAAAGCGCGCGGCCGCTTTGACAATAGACCAGCGCCGGCTCGACGCCGAGCAAGCGGCCCGGGGAGTGTCGTTGGAAACCCGGAATGCCTATGCGGCGGCGACGACCGGCGAGCAGGCCCTCCGGGTTTCGGGCGCCCGGCTTGCGGCGGCGGCGCGGAGCTACGAGCTGGTCCGCCGGAAGTACGGCGAAGGCTTGGCGACTCCGCTCGAGCTGCTTGACGCCCGCACCGCCTTCACCGCGGCGGCCACCAACTCCGTGCTGACGCGGTATGACTTCTTTGAACGGTGCGTCGAGCTGGATCGCGCCGCTGCCTGGTATCCAATCGCCGACACTTTACCTGGGAATGCCCCATGAGACACCTGATGATCGTTGCGGTCTTGGCAATCGCGGGGTGCGCCACTCCGATCGACAAGCCGAGTAATCCGCAGGACCATTCCGCGGCCGCGGCCGTGGAAGTGGCGGTCGTAGTCGATACCCTGTTATCGGAAAGTGTTACCGCCACCGGCATGGTGATGGCCAAGGATGAGGCATCGCTCTCCTTCAAGATCGGCGGGGTGATTGAGTCCGTCGCCGCCGACGTCGGGGACGTAGTGCGCGGGGGCCAGGTTCTCGCGACCCTCGCGTTGCCGGAGATCGCCTCGGTCGTTGCCAAAGCGGAGGCGGGTCTGGCCAAAGCCGAGCGAGATCTGGCCCGCACGGAACGGCTCTATCGGGACAGCGTGGTGGCCCGCGAACGAGTCGAAGATGCCGCAACCGGTCGGGATCTGGCGCTGGCCGATCTCACCGCGGCCCGGTTCAATGCCCAATACGCCGTCATCCGGGCTCGTGCTCGGGGCACCATCCTCCGGCGTTTGGCCGAGCCCGGTCAGGTGATCGGGGCAGGGATGCCGGTCGTGATGATCGCCGGGGACGCGGGGGGCCAAGTGGTCCGGGCCGGCATCATTGACCGGGACGTGGCCCGGCTGTCCGTAGGCGACCGAGGCACTATTCGGGTGGCGACCCATACCGAGGCCTACTCGGTCCGGGTCCGGCGAATTGGCAGTGCCGCCGCCGCGGGCGCTGGTACCTATCCGGTGGAGTTCGCGCTCGATCGAGCCGTGCGGCTCGGCGGCGGCCTCGCCTCGGGATTGGTGGCCGAAGTGACCGTGACTCCGTCGAAACAGCGCCCGGTCCGGTTGGTGCCGATCGGCGCGCTCCTCGAGGCCGACGCCGACAGTGGCTGGGTCATCAGCCTCGATGAGGCAAGCAAAGCCCGCCGCCATCGGGTCCAGGTCGGAGGGATCATCGGCGAATGGGTCACGATCCTGGGCGGGCTCGATGGGGTGAGCCGGGTGGTCAGCAGGGGGGCGGCCTATCTCGCCGAAGGAGAGCAAACCCGGGTTGCGGGAGGCGACCGGTGAAAATCGTTGAGCTGTCGGTTGGGCGCCCACAAGTCACCATCCTCGCCTTCTTGTTGGCCGGAGCCTTGGGTGTGAGCTCCTTGCTGTCGATTCCGCAGTCGGAGGATCCGGTGTTTCCGATCCCGACTTTCGCGGTGGTCGCGGTGCTTCCTGGCGCGACCCCAGTCGACCTCGAGCAACTGGTTGTCGACCCGATCGAGGAGAAATTGAGCGAGCTCGACCAGTTGAAGTCGATCAAGACCTCGGTGGAGGATGGTCTGGCGGTGCTCCGGGTTGAGTTCGACGCCGCGGCGGACGCGAGCAAGCGCCATGACGACGTCCTTCGAGAGATCAATGCCTTGCGGCCGTCGCTCCCGCCTGATCTCCTGCAGCTCGATGTCAATAAGTTCGACGCCAGTCACGTGAACATCGTTCAAATCGCTGTGGTGTCGGAATCACGCCCGTATGCGGACCTCGAGCGCGAGGCCCGGCGGCTCGCGGACCGGATCGAACGGGTGTCCGGTGTCAAAACGGTGGAGCGATGGGCGGTCCCGGCCCGCGAGCTCCGGGTCGATCTCGATCTTGGTCGCTTGGCGGTCCTCGGCATTCCGGCCGGTGCCGTGCTCGGCGCATTGAGCGGAGAGAACGCCAACGTTCCGGGCGGGGCGTCGGGCGTCGGCGACCGCCGCTTCAGTGTCAAAACCAGTGGCAGTCTCCGAGCCATCGGCGACGTTACTTCGACCATTGTCGGAGGGACCGGACAGTCCGCGGTTCGGCTTGACCAAGTCGCGACCGTGCGATGGGGTCACGAAGAACCCCGTCACTTGGGGCGGTACAACGGTACCCGAGCCGCGTTCGTAACCGCCCAGATGAAACCAGGCCAGCGAATCGGTGCGGTGCGTGACCAGATCTACGCCGAACTCGATCGATTCGAGCCGACGCTGATGTCGGGTATGGTGCTGGAGCGGGGGTTCGACCAGTCGAAGAATGTCGCGAAAAGGATCGGCCGGCTGGGCTTCGACTTCGCCATTGCCTTGGTGCTGGTGCTCGTCACCCTCCTACCGCTCGGCCTGCGGGCGTCGCTGATCGTGATGATCTCAATCCCGCTGTCGCTGGCGATCGGGGTCAGTCTTCTCAAGGTGTTTGGATACAGCATCAATCAGCTCAGTGTGGTCGGCTTTGTGATCGCGCTCGGATTGTTGGTGGACGACTCGATCGTAGTCGTCGAGAATATCGCCCGGACGATCCGCCAAGGCGTCTCTCGCCAGCAGGCCGCGATCCGTGCCACCCGCCAAATTGCGCTGGCGGTACTCGGGTGTACCGCGATCCTGATTGCGGCGTTCTTGCCGATCCTTTTTCTACCGGGCAACGCCGGGAAGTTCATCCGAAGCCTGCCGATGGCGGTCGTCTTGACGGTCCTGGCGTCCCTGGTGGTGTCCGTCACGATCGTGCCGTTCTTGGCGAGTGTTGGACTCAAAGAATCGGAGAGCCACGACGGCAACCGGTTCATGCGGGCCCTCAACTGGCTGATTGACCGGACCTACGGCCCTTGGCTTCATCGGGCACTCGAACGGCCCAAGACGGTCCTCGCCGGCGCGGCCCTGCTGATCGTGACCAGCTTCGGGCTGGTCCCCTTGATCGGCTTCAGTCTGTTTCCAAAGGCGGATACGCCCCAGTTTCTGGTACGGATCGAGACGCCCTCCGGTGCCAGTCTGGCCGAAACTGACCGCGTTGCCCGTCGAGTGGAGGCGGTCTTGCGGTCCGCCCCTGAGATCCGGTCGATCTTTATGAATGTCGGCCGGGGCAACCCCGACGTGTACTACAATATCATCCCGCGACACGAGAAGGTCACGGTGGCCGAGGCCTTCGTGCTGCTCCATGAATTCGATCCGGACCGGACGCCGGCGTTGTTTGCCCGGCTTCAGGCCGAGTTCGATGAGGTCCCCGGAGCCTCGATCGATGTGACCCCATTCGAGAATGGCCCGCCGATCGAGGCTCCAATCGCGATGCGCCTCCTCGGCCCCGACCTCGACACCCTCGCGGTCCTCGCGGCCAAGATGGAGCGAACGATGGTGGCGATGGAGGGGGTTCGGAACGTGGTGAATCCGCTCGCGCGGCGCTCCACCGATGTCAAAGTCACCGTTGATCGAGGCCGATCCGGATTGCTCGGTGTCCCGACGATTGAGGTGGATCGGGGCGTCCGGATGGCACTTGCCGGGCTCGAGGTCGGGACGGTGCGGGAGGCCGACGGCGAAGACTACGTGGTCCGGGTTAGGCAGAGCGCTCCGGCCGGAACCGGTGCCGCCGGGCTGGACGCGACCGCGGCGCCGACGGCGCTTCAGGGCGTGTATGTCGGCGGTTTTGGGGGCAGTGCCGTCCGACTATCGCAGGTGGCCGCGATCGGATTCGAGGGCTCGGTCTCTGAAATCCAGCACTACAACAAGGAGCGGTCGGTGCTCGTCACGGCCCAAGTGCGAGCCGGTCAGAATACCGACCGACTCACCAAGGCTTTGTTGTCGGAGCTGGACCGATGGACGTTACCCACGGGGTACCGCCTGCAACCCGCCGGGGAGATCGAAAGCCGGCAAGAGAGCTTCGCCGGCCTCACCGGGGCGATTCTCGTGGCCGTCTTCCTTACTCTGGTCATTCTGATTCTCGAATTTCGGACCTTTCGAATGACGCTCGTCGTTGCCACGGTGATTCCGCTGGGCATCGTTGGCGGCTTGGTGGCCCTCTGGATCGGCGGGCATACCCTCTCCTTCACCGCGATGATTGGTTTCATTGCGCTGATCGGAATCGAAATCAAGAACTCGATTCTGCTGGTTGATTTCACCAACCAGCTCAGGGAAGAGGGCGTCCCGATGCTTGAGGCCATCGAGCGGGCGGGCCGGGTCCGGTTTGTCCCAATCGTCCTGACAACCCTGACCGCGGTGGGTGGCCTTCTGCCCTTGGCCCTCCAAGGATCGTCATTGTATTCCCCATTGGCTCAGGTCATCATCGGGGGTCTGGTCAGCTCGACGCTGCTGGCCCGCCTCGTCACTCCGGTCGCCTATCGGCAGCTGACCCGGTGATAGATTGGAGCGGATGAGCCGCTTCTACCGATGGGCTACGGGCCTTTATGTGATCGCTTTCCCTTGGGCGGCCGGGGCGGCGCAATCGCCTCGAACCCAGTTCTCCCAAGTCGAAGTTGGGTTCGATTCTCTCCGGTACCTTCGAGACCAAATCGCGGTGACCGTTGACCGAGGGGCTCAGGTCTCGGCCCATGGCCAAGCACTTGGTGAATTGGTTCGGCTCGCCGATTCGGCGGGCCGCCGAGTCCGGGCCGAACTAGCCGCCCTCACCCGAGGCCGGCTATCGCGAAGCGACCGGGTCGCCTTCGACCGGATCGGGAAAACACTTCAGCACTGGGTCGGGCCGCCCGGTGGCACATTCGGACCGGACGCCGCCGGGGCCCCGGACTGCCGCTACGACGCCCGGGCGGTTGGTCAAGGTGCCGGCGGCCCGGCTCGCCTCACCGAGAAGGTTTTTGGCTGCTATGGTCATGCGGCCAGTCGGGTGGTGATCGGCGCCGACACCCTCAATCGATTGACGGCGCTAGGAATGCTGGGCACGACCGATGATCCCAGTCCGCGCGAGCGCATCTTTCGGGCTCTTGAACCGATTTGGCAGTC
>JAYVJS010000452.1:0-7545 GCA_043769075.1 Gemmatimonadota bacterium
AGTCGTTGGTGGTAGCGGGCGAACTGGTGGAGCGGGCCCGGCTCGAAGGGGGCGGGGAACTGGTCCCGATCGATTCTGAGCATAGCGCCGTGCTGCAGTGCCTCGGGTCGGCCCCCGCTCCGGTGGCCCGGATCATTCTCACCGCGTCGGGCGGCCCGTTTCGGGAATGGGCTCCCGATCGAGTCTCGTCGGCCTCCGTCGAGCAAGCCCTCAACCACCCAACCTGGCGGATGGGCAGCAAGATCACGGTTGACAGTGCGACCCTGGCGAACAAGGCCATGGAAGTGATCG
Organism: Gemmatimonadota bacterium; assembly: GCA_043769075.1. Classification (GTDB taxonomy): domain Bacteria; phylum Gemmatimonadota; class Gemmatimonadetes; order Gemmatimonadales; family GWC2-71-9; genus SHZU01. The sequence goes on from JAYVJS010000452.1 coordinate 292, forward strand.
AGGGCCACTTCCTGTTCCGATTGCCCTATGAGGCGATCGAGGTCGTGGTCCATCCTCAAAGCGTCGTGCACGCCTTTGTCGAGTTTGTCGACGGCAGCGTTTTGGCCCAAATGGGATTTCCGTCAATGGAGCTCCCGATCCTCTACGCGCTCACCTACCCGGCTCGGCTTCCGGACTCAGGCGTGCGTCGGTTCGATCCGGTGGCTGCCGGTCCGTTGACGTTTGAGCCGGTTCGAGCCGACGTTTTCCCGGCCTACGCCGCGGGGGTCTCGGCTGGACGAGCCGGGGGTACCGCTCCGGCCGTGTTCAATGCCGCCAATGAGGTGGCGGTGGCGCGGTTCCTTGAGGGCGGGTTAGGCTTCGGGCGGATTGCCGACGTCATCGGGGGCGTACTGGCCCGGCATTCCGTGGAGCGGGTCAACCAACTCGCGGATGTCCAGGCGGCCGATCGGTGGGCCCGCCTCGAAGCCGCCAAGGAAATCGGATAAGCGGATGGGGCTGACAGTCATCTCGACCCTCGTTGTCATCGGGGTTTTGGTCTTCGTTCATGAGCTGGGGCATTTTCTGGCAGCGAAGTGGGCGGGGATCTACGTCCATCGTTTTTCGCTCGGCCTCGGGGCTCCGATCAAATGGCTGTCCTTCCGCCGGGGTGAAACCGAGTATTCAGTCTCGTGGCTGCCTTTGGGTGGATACGTGAAGATGGCCAGCGCCCTGGAGGAAGGGGCCGCCGGGACCCTCGAAGGAGGGGGCGAGACCAGCGTCGAGGTGCCCGCGAACCGAAGGTTCGAGTCGAAGCCGGTCTGGGTCCGGATGATCGTGATCCTGGCCGGTGTCGTCATGAACGCGGCCTTCGCCTGGCTCATATTGGCCGGGATCCTCTACGTCAACGGGGTCCAGGTCACGCCGGTGACGGCGATCGGGTCCGTCGACTCGGCCGGCCTCCCTCCGGGGGCCCGAGGCCTCGCCGCGCTTTCGTTAGGTGACACCATCGTAACCGTGGACGGGGCGCCGATCCGGTCCTGGGAAGGGTATCTCCGAAAAATCATCGAGCCGGCCGGCGATTCAGTCCGGATCGGCCTGGCGGACGGCCGCATCATCGCGGTCGCCTCGGGCACACCGGAGGACCGTCGGGCCACCGCACGGTCGGTTCGGCCGTTCCTGCCCCCGGTGGTGAGCGAAGTGGTGGCTGGGCGCCCTGGGGCCAAGGCCGGTTTGGCGGTGGGCGACACCGTCGTGTCGTTCGATGGGACGCCGGTGTCACAGTGGCTCGATATGGTTGGTCAGATCGAGTCGCGAGCCGACCGGGAAACCGCGATTGTGGTCGGTCGCTCGACCGGGCGGGTGACGATCCGCGCCACTCCCGCGGTGGAAGACGTCAAGGACTCGGTCACCGGGGTTACCCGTCGAGTCGGTCGGCTTGGGATTGCCGGACCACTCCAGCCGGAGGCGCGCGAGCCGGTGGCCCTGGGGGCCGCGTTTCTGCAGGGTGGTCGACAGACCTGGTTCGTGGCCACCCGGATCGTTGGGACCGTCCAGGGGCTCTTTGCCGGGCGGATCTCAACCCGCGAGGTGGGTGGCCCGATTGCGATCGGGATTGCCGCCGGCCAAAGCGTCCGTCGCGGCGGCGAGGACTTTCTTTTCTTCATGGCACTGATTTCCGTCAATCTCGCCGTCATCAATCTCCTCCCGATCCCGATCCTCGACGGGGGCCAATTCCTGTTCTTGCTGGCCGAAGGCGTGATGCGGCGGCCGGTCACCGGCCGGGTCCGGGAATGGCTGACCATGGCAGGCCTGGTTGCCATCGGGATGCTGATGGTATTGGCCTTCTCGAACGACATCCGCCGGATACTCGGCTTCTAGGAAGCGCGGCCGCCCCGGTCTCCTGCGGAGCGGCCGGGGTCTGGTGGCTCCCGACTAGGGGCGGCCTCACGAGGTAGGCTACTCCGGTCGCCGATCGCCGAGCCCCGAGTGCCGAGCCTGCTCGCCGCTTTGTTGCAGCAGCTTGGTTACCAACCCGGTCCAGCCGGTCTGATGAGAGGCGCCGAGCCCCGCGCCGCTGTCGCCATGAAAATATTCGTGAAACAAAACCAGGTCCCGCCAATGAGGGTCATCGGCGAAGTGCCGGCCACCCCCCGCTGAGGGACGTTGGCCGCTCTCGTCTCGAAGGAAGATGCTGGTCAGCCGGCGGGACAGCTCGCCGGCGATGTCCCACAGGGTCAGCATTCGGCCCGATCCAGTGGGAAATTCCACCGTGTACTCGGGCCCGAAGTAATGGTGGTACTTCTGCAACGCTTCGACCAGCAGGAAGTTGACCGGGAACCAGATCGGCCCCCGCCAATTGGAATTGCCTCCGAATAGGCCGGTGGTGGACTCGCCCGGTTCGTAGTCGACTCGGTGCTGTTCGCCGTTGACGTCGAGCAGGTAAGGGTTGTCGCGGTGTCGTCGGGAGAGGGCTCGGATCCCGTGGGGCGACAGGAACTCCTCCTGATCAAACACGTATCGAAGGATCCGGCGGAGCTGGTCTCCATCGACGATCGACAGCAGCCGCCGTTCACCAATTCCCGTCGCGCGCATCGAGGCCACATTTTCGGACAGGTCGGGCCGGTTGTCGACGAACCACTCGAGCCGCCGTTTGAATTCGGGCAGCCGGTCCAGGGCCTCAGCGTCGAGCGTTTCGACAGCGAACAACGGAATCAGGCCGACCATCGAGCGGATCTCGAGCGGAAACTGGGTCCCGTCGGGAAGCTTCAAGACGTCGTAGAAGAACCCATCCCGTTCGTTCCAGAGACCGGCCTCGTGTTCGCCCCGGTGGCTCATGGCATGGGCGATGTAAATGAAGTGCTCCCAGAACTTACTGGCCACGTCTTCGTAGCTTGGATCCTCTTGCGCCAATTCCATGGCGATCGCCAGGAGGTTGAGGGCGTACATCGCCATCCAGCTGGTTCCGTCGGATTGCTCGAGCTGCCCGCCGGTGGGGAGCGGCTTGCTCCGGTCGAAGACACCGATGTTGTCGAGACCCAGGAAACCCCCTTGGAAGATATTCTTCCCGTCGGCATCCTTGCGGTTGACCCACCAGGTGAAGTTGAGGAGGAGCTTATGGAACACCCGCTGAAGGAAGCCCCGGTCGCCCACCCCGTGGCGCTTCTTGTCGATCTTGTAGACCCGCCACGCGGCCCAGGCTTGGACGGGCGGGTTGACGTCGCCTAACGCCCATTCATAGGCCGGAATCTGGCCGTTGGGATGCATGTACCACTCCCGGAGCATCAACATGACCTGCTCCTTGGCGAAGTCCGGGTCCACCAGGGCCAACGGCACGCAGTGGAACGCCAAATCCCACGCGGCGTACCAGGGATACTCCCACTTGTCGGGCATCGAGATGATGTCGGCGTTGTAGAGATGCCCCCATTCATGGTTTCGACCCTGCTTGCGCTCCCGGGCTGGCGGAGGATGGCCCGGGTCGCCCTCGAGCCAGTCCCGGACCACGTAGTGGTAGAACTGCTTTGACCACAGCATGCCGGCAAAGCCTTGCCGCATCACATTCTTGGCGTCGTCGGAGAGACCGGCCGGCGTCACGGTCGCATAGAAGCCGTCCGCCTCGGCCCGCCGCCTATCAATGGTCGCCGTGAAGTGTTCAAAGGGGAGCCTGGTCTGGACGGCGGCGGCGACCGAGAGGCGGAGCCGGACCACCACCGTCTCACCGGGGGCGATCGTCATCGAGTAGTGGGCCGCCGCCTTGGTTCCTGTGCCGGCTGGGTTAACGGCCTCGTGAATGCCGCCAACGATGTAGTCGTTGATGCCGTCCTTTACGTAGCGGGTCCGGTTTGGATGACCAAACAGTCGCCTCGCGTTGGTTTCGTTCTCGGTGAACAGCAACTCCGGGGTCCCCTCAGCGTCGAGCCGGTAGCGGCCCGCAACGGGGTGGGTCAGGTCAATGACGGCGTCCCCGCCAGGTCGCCTGGTGAGTTCAGGTCGCGGCTGATTCCCGCCCCACGCCCAGGTGTTGCGAAACCAAATGGTCGGGAGGAGGCTAATCGAAGCCGGCTCGGGCCCCCGGTTGGTTACTGATATTCGGCAAAGCAGATCTTCGACATCCGCCTTGGCGTACTCAACCGCCACGTCGAAGTAGTGTCCTCGGCGAAGACCCCGGTGTCGATGAGCTCGAACTCGGACTGCTGTTTGGAGCGCCGGGTGGTCTCGTCGACAAGGGTCCGGTAGGGAAAGGCTCGGTGTGGGTACTTGTAGAGAAACTTGAGGTAGGAGTGAGTCGGTGTGCTGTCGAGGTAGAAATACTCCTCCTTGACGTCCTCTCCGTGATTCCCTTCGGTGCCGGTGAGGCCAAAAAGGCGCTCTTTAAGGATCGGGTCGTGTCCGTTCCACAGAGCGATTGAGAAACAGATCAATTGGCGTCGGTCGGAAATCCCCGCAAGCCCGTCTTCGTTCCAGCGATAGGCCCGGGAGCGGGCATGGTCGTGAGGTAGGTACTCCCAAGCGGCGCCGTCGGCACTGTAGTCCTCCCGAACCGTACCCCAGGCCCGTTCGCTGAGGTACGGACCCCATCGCTTCCAATGCTTCTCCCGCCGGCGCGACTCACCGAGGCGGATCTCTTCGGGCGTCATCGGATGGTCCGCGGCCTCGGTCGGGGTCTACCTCTGAGCATCGGTCTCCCGCGCCAGATCCTGAGCTGCTTGGCCCGAGGCCCGCAGAGGGGCATGGTCAGATTCCGCCGCGGGCTCCACCGGCCCCAAGGCCTCGGGCTGGGTCGCGATCGTTACAGGAGCGCGGCGAAGAGAATGCTAAGCAAGGGCACCACCACACCCGCCACATAGAGGCGAAGGGTGAGTCGGTAGAAGGCGAAGGCTCGGTCCGGTGGCCCGTTCGGCGACAGCATCCGAAACAGGGTCACGAGCAGTAGCACCGCACCGATCGTCGATCCGAAGAGGGTAACGAAATCACTGACCGACGTCAGCGCGAAGGTGTCTTCTGTCACCCATTGACCAAGGAATCCAAGGAGAAAGCCAAGGATGACGCCTAGCGACGTCACCAACGGCTGGCGATAGTCCTTGAGGTCGATCTGTGGGTCGGGCACGATTGGTTCCCCTCGCCTCACCTCGGTCACCCAACTACGCCGGTTCTTGCTGGGTGGCGCAGTGGATCCCGCCACCCCCCGCCGCAATGCCGTCGATATTGATCTGATACACGGTCCGATCCGGAAACAGCTGGGTCAGCGTGTCACGGGCCGCGCGGTCGGCTGCGGCATCGCCGAACTCCGGGGCGATGACCGCATTGTTGCAGACATAAAAGTTGAGGTATCCGGCCGCGAAGTCGACCCGATCGTACTTGGGCCTCACCTTGGACGGCGCCTCGAGAATCACGACGTCAAGTCGGTGCCCAGTCGCGTCGGTCGCGGCCTTGAGGATGGAGATGTGCTTCTTGGTAACCGCATGATCAAACGAATTGGGATCGGCGTCGTAGCCGGCCACCACGACGCCTGGGCTCGCGAATCGGGCGTAAAAGTCGGCGTGCCCGTCGGTGATGTCCTTTCCCTTGACGCCCGGCAGCCAAATGATCTTCTCCAGGCCGAGGAGGCTCTCCAACTCGGCTTCGCAATCCGCCTTCGTGAGACCGGGGTTGCGGTTTGAGTTCAGGACGCAACTTTCGGTGATGATCGCCGTCCCCAGCCCGTCGACCTCGATGCCGCCCCCTTCGAGAACCAGCCGGGTTTGGCGGCGCTGAACGCCGGCTCGCTCGCTCACCAGGTCAGCAACTCGAGCGTCGCGGGCGAACCCCTGCTTCTTCCCCCAGCCGTTGAAGTTGAAGTTGACCGCCGCCCGATCGCCCTGCTCAGTCGCGACAAAGACCGGACCGGTATCCCGGATCCACAAATCATCCAGTGGGGCCACGATCAGTTCGACACCATCGCCGACGAGGTCGGCCGCGATCGCTCGTTCGTCGTTCCTGACAAGCATCGACACCGGCTCGTGGGCCGCGATGGTTCTTGCGATCGTCGCCAAGTTGCGGCGAACTTCGGGGAGGAGCTTCTTACCCCAAACCTCCTCGTCAGCACCGAAGGCCATCCAAGTCCGCCGGTGTGGATCGCCCTCGTCGGGCATCAACCACTCTGGAGCGGCTCGAGGCTGGCCCGCGGCCTCCCGATGGTCAGCCATCCGGTTGTTCGCCCCTCTCAGTCGTGGTGACACTGCGATGGCGGCTGTGGTCTGAAGCAAGCGCCGGCGTGAGATCATCGCCGCCGCCGGCGGCCTGGGGGTTGGATGCCCGGAGCGGCCAGTGAAAGCAAAGGGGATCCCTCCGGGGCAGATCGAACGGATGACATTCGGGTAATCTACTACCAGCCAGCCCCTGGAACCTCGGTCGGAAGATCGGCCCCATGGAGCGAGGCCGGAATGTCGGCCAGCGTTTTCGGGTCGTCGTCGTCGCCCATCTGCTGCAACTGCCACATCCGGCGGTACTCGGGACAATCCCGGATCAGCTCCCGATGGGGTGCGAAGGCGGCGACTCCGCTGGGGTTCAAGACCAAGATCCTCGTCGCCCCCCGCAGGGTCGACAAGCGATGGGCGACGACGAACGTCGTCCGGTCGGCCATCAGGCGATCGAGCGCGGATTGGACCGCCAATTCAGCGACCGAGTCGAGGGCTGAAGTGGCCTCATCGAGGAGGAGAATTGGCGGGTTCTTGAGCAAGGCTCGAGCAATATTGATTCGCTGGGCCTGCCCGCCGGAAACTCCAACTCCCCCGAGGCCGACCAGCGTGTCGTAGCCGTCCTTCAGTCCGAGAATTTCGTCGTGGACACTCGCCGCCTGGGCGGCGGACTCGACCTCGGCGTTGGTGGCCGACGATCGGCCCACTCGAATGTTCTCCCGGATGGTGGTTGAAAACAGGAATGGCTCCTGGAGAACGACCGCGATGTTCTCGTGAAGTTCGGCCAACCGCATGGTTCGAATGTCTTGGCCGTTGAGCAGAATGGCGCCGCCGGTCGGGTCATAGAATCGAGCGATCAGGTTGAGCAAGGTGCTTTTGCCGGTTCCCGATGGCCCGGCAATCCCGATTGTTTCACCCGCCCCGGCTCGAAACGAGATCTTGGAGAGAACCGGCGTCCCGCCGTAACCGAAGCTCACCTCTCGGAACTCGACGTCGCGCAACGGTGTCGGTACCGGCCGAGGTGCCACATCCTCGGGCGTCGTGGTGGCGGTCCGGAGCAACTCCGAGACCCGCTCCACGGAGGCGCCATGGGTGCCAA
>JAYVJS010000453.1:0-10907 GCA_043769075.1 Gemmatimonadota bacterium
CGGGCGTCTCCTCGTTCGGCGATTTGACCACGTCTTCGCTGAGGCCGGTCGAATCGGCATCGATCAGGCTGACTCGGTTCTGCCACTGGAACCCGCCGATTCGAAGCGGCGTATCCATCCGGAAGTTGCTGACCCGGCTCTCCCCGGTCAGCTTCAGGGTGTCCACCCGTCCGCCAAGCCCGCGCGGCACCAAAATGGGCGCCAAGGGACGACGGAACGCCACGTTCCGTTCCAAACTGAGGGTGGGCGACCAGGTGATGTTGGGGCCAAAATCGAGCGGCTTCGGCGAAATCGAGAGCGAGGGCTCGGTCCGGGAACCACTCCCGTCGGTGACATTCTGACTCCGAGTCCACCCCACGGTGACGTTGCCCCACTTGAACTGCCGATTCAGGTTGGCGGAGCTCCGGATCTGCTGGGTCGTCAACCGGGGATCGATTGAGTTTCGCCGGATGATCGACGAGTTGGTCGAGTAGTCCAAACTGACGTTGAGCTTCGTCGTGACGCTAAACGATTGATTGTGGTTCCACACAATCCGAGTGTTGGTGTTCCCGCTCCCGGATCCGATTTCGCTACTCTTCGAAAAGCTGACGGCTCCTCTCGCGAATTTGTCGATCCACCGATACTGGCCTTCGAAGCCAAGCTCGATGTATCGGTTGGAGAACCAATCGAATCGTGCCAGGACATCGACGTAGTCGTTCGGGGCCCAGTAGTAGCCAATGTTCCGAACCGTCCGATTATAGGTGCGGCTCGGCCGGACGATGTCGTTGAATCCGAACTCCGGTACCAAAATCCCGGAGCGGCGGCCCCGTTTGGTGTCCTGAAACAAAAACGGAATCCAGGCAATCGGAACGTCCCGGATGTACAGCACCGCCGGCCGCGCCACCATGACCGATCCGTTGACCCATTTGAGCTCTTTGGCCGCAAAGTGATAGTGGGAGTCGGGGAGGTCGCAGCTGGTGATTTCCTGGGCCCGGGCATAGATCCGGCTGGTCGAGGAGTCCATGGCGATGTTCCCGCGGATAATCCAGTTGGCGCCCTGCTGTGGAAACGAGGTCTGGCCATCCTGCACGACACCTCGTTCCTGGCAGGTGTTGAACTGGACTTGGCGACCGACGACCACGGTGCCTTGCTGAAACAAATGAGGTTCCCCTTCGGCCTCGAACCGGCAGTCCCCTTCCCGATAGTGGATCTGCCGAGCCTCAAGGGTCGACCCTGAGCGCTCGGTCATGGCGTTACCGTTGAGCTTGACATTCTTGTCCAGCGCTTCAACCCGGGCGGTATCCGACCGATATCGGGTGATGTCGTAGCCCTCGAGTTCAAGGAGTTCGTCGACCACCGAATCATTGGGGGCGAACGAGGCCTTCGGTCCGGTCGGAATCCCGAGCCGGCGGGCACTCGCTGTATCGACCGGCGCGGCGGTCCTGAGGCCGGTGTCAGCGGGATTTTGCTGGCGAGGGTCTTGTTGGGTCACGGGCCTCGGCGGGGGCCGAGGCACCGGCCGTTGCGCATCGGCCTGACCAGGCAGCCCCAGGCCGAGAAGAATCGCCACCGCGGCGCTGGCCGAGCGGAGACGCCGGCGGTGAACGACCCAGGCCCCCAGGAAGCCGACCTCGTACAAAATCAACAGCGGAATCGACATCATCAGCATCGAAAACGCATCGGTACCAGGAGATAAGACCGCTCCGCCGGCAAATGCCAAGACAACGGCGAACCGCCGGAAACGATTGAGCATGGCCGGCGTTACGATCCCCAACACGGCCAGGAGCACGATGACGAGCGGCAGCTCGGCCGAAATCCCCATCGCCAGGACGACCTGGAGTACAAAGCTGAAGTACTCCCGATAGGTAATCAGCAAGTCGAATGTGCCAGCCTGAAAGCCGAGGAGGACTTTCAAAGCGGATGGCACAATGTAGATGAAGCTGAGAATGGCCCCGGCCATAAACAGCGCCAGCCCGACGAACAGAGCCGGGACGAGCGCTCGCTTCTCTCGTTCGTACAGCGCGGGCGCCAGAAACGCCCACAGCTGCCACACCAGAATCGGCGACACCAACACAAGCCCTGTGATAAACCCGAGCTGAAGCACAATCATGAAGGGTTCAGTCGGACTATGGATGACGAGGTGCCGCCCTTCGAGCAGGGGCACAATCGGAGCTTGCAACACGTCCACCAGGCGGAACTGAGTGACAAGCCAAATCCCGACGCCCACCCCCGCGACGAGCGCGACGACGGCCTTGACGAGTCGACTCCGAAGTTCCTCGAGGTGGTCGAGGAACGGCATTTCGCCGGTGGACCGAGCCATCACCTACTCAACCTTAGGGTTTCAGCGCCTCGAGCCGGGTTTTTGCCAACTCGGCATCCTCGGACCGGGGATACTCGGTGACGACCCGTTGGTAGGCAGCCCGCGCGCGGGCCGGATCTTTGAGGTACTGCTCGAGAACGTAGCCAATCTTGTACAACGCGGCCGGCGCCCGAACCGACTGAGGGAACTTGGCCCGCACCTCGCCAAATCGGACAATCGCCGTGTCGGGAGCCGACGTCTCGAATGTTTCCGCCGCGAAATACATCGCGTCTACGGTATTCGGGTGATTGGGATATTGCTGGAGGAAATCGAGAAAAGCCTTCCGCGCCGTACCGAGGCTGCCCCGCCGGTACTGCTGGAGCGCGGCGGTGTACATCTGCTCGCCGGAGGCGGACGGAGCCACCCGCGGCGTGGAGTCGGGAACCACGGGTGCGACCGGCCCCACCACTTGGCCCTCAGCCCGGGCATCGAGTTGGCCCCGAAGTTGAGTGAGATTCCGCTGACTCTGGCCGACCATCTCCTGAACCGCCAGGAGTTGCCGCATAACGTCCGTGAGATCGTTCGTCGTCTTCGCCTCCATGATGCGGAGGGCTTGGCGGGAGTTCGTCAGCGAATCCAGCACCTGTTGTTGGAGCCGAATGATCCGCGCCAACTCAGCCGCTCGGACCGAGTCCTGCCGGGAGGTCTCAGCTCGGAGCACCAGGACTTGGGTCTCAACCCGCCGCACGTTGCCGGGGGTCGCGCAGCCAAGCGACCCACCGAGCAACCCGGTCAAGACCCAGCGGCGGATCACTGCGGTTTCACCAGCCGGGCGCCCCCGGCCGTCAACTCGAATTCGTCGCGACGGTTCTTCGCCCATGCCGCCTCACCGGAGGCATTATCGGCCGGCCGCTCCTCACCGAAGGACACCGTCTCAATTCGGCTGCCGTCGATCCCCTTGGCCTCGAGGTAGCGCTTCGCGCTGGTCGCCCGCTTGCTGCCGAGGACCAGGTTGTACTCATCGGAGCCCCGGTCGTCGGCATGTCCGGAGATCTTGATCCGAAGAGCGGCGTTGGCGAGCATGATCGCCGCCTTCCGATCGAGCACCGCTTGACCATCGGCCCGGATCGTCTCTTGATCGAGGTCGAAGTAAATGACCTCCTGCAGGGTGCGGGTCAGATCGGCCGTGACAGCGGCCTCGGTGCCGCCCGACCCGGTGTTCGGGGTCGTCGGCCCACTACCGGTGGTGGGACCCTGAGTGCCGGTGCCCGGGGTGGCCGGCATTCCGTCCGACGGGGTCGGGACCGAAACGGGTGGTTTCTTGCCGCACCCAGCAAGGAGGACCAGGGCCAAGGCGAGTGATGGAAGTCGCATCCGAAAGTACTCCTCGTCAAATGAACGGTTCGGCCGGTTCTAGCGGCCGCGACCTAACGGCCGCGACCACGACGGTAATCGGGCAGAGCCCGGCGTACCAAGCTGCCGGACCCGGCCGGATTCCAAGTCAAGCACGTGGAGTTGCCCCCGCCCGGTTCGGTTCGACACGAACACGATGTGGCGGCCATCGGGGGCGAAGCTCGGGTCTTCATTTCGCCCCGACGACGTCCGGGCCTTCAGCTGCCGGGAGGACACGTCGAACGTCATGATCTGCGGGCTACCCCCGAACTCCCGGTGGAACACAATCGTCGTCCCGTCTGAAGACCAATCCGGTGCGAACGAATTGCCGGTGGCGCCGAAATCAAATGGAATCATCAGCTCCTGATCGGTTCCGTCGGCCGCCATCGAGTAGACCTGAGGCGACCCGCCGCGGTTCGACACGTACGCGACACGCCGCCCATCGGGAGAATAGACAGGCGAGAGGTTTTCTGCAAACCGTCCCGCCGTTAATCGCTCCAGGCAACACAGATCGGCGACGTTGACCGCGTACAAGTTCGCGGCCTGCTCGGTCAGCCGCGAAAAAACCAGCTTCCGACCGTCAGGTGAAAACGACGGCGTGATGTTCTGTCCAAGGTTGGTAGTGGGCACCACTTGACGGGTGCCGGTCGCGACCGATTGAATGATGATCGCCCCGGCGCCCTCTCCGCCTAACTGGGTGTATCCAAACCGGCTCCCGTCGGGAGACCAGACCGGCGAGAGCACCAACAGGTTCGCCGGACTCATCGGCACGACCCCGTAGCCGTCGGAATCGACGCGATAGATCCGCTTGTCCCCGTTGTTGAGAAACAGCACCCGGGTAGCCGCCACCCCCGCCTTGCCGGTGATCCACCGCACCACTTCATCGGATTGACGATGCACGGCCATCCTCGCTTCGCCCTGGCCCGAGGGATCGAGGGGCACCGACACTTCCTGCCGGACCACCTCAGCCGCCAAATCGTGGAGCCGCACGGTCACCCCGCCGCCGGCGCTCAGAATCTCGACCGCGTAGTTGGCCCGAAGAGTCCGGTAGAGGGGGTAGTTGATTGCCGCCCCAGTCGAAGGGCCGACCACACCACCGGTCGCCGGCAACGCGATCACTTCGAAGCGATCACTGTAGTCGAGATCGCGGGCCATGATCGCCCGAATCGAATCGAGCGCCGGCAACGTCGGCATCACGACCACCGCGGGACGGACCCCGGCATCGTAGACCCCCTGGACCCTGACCGTGTCCTGGGCCCCGGCCGTGGTCGCACCGAGGCCGCCTAACACCAGGCCCCAAGCCAGCCGCTTCATGGCCGGCTCCTCGGCCGGAACAGGAACCGAACCTGGAGGATGTCGGCCGGCCACACCCGAGGGAGGGGACCGAAGGCCAAGTCCAAGCCCGCCTTTTCAACCGCCCCCTCGGCCTCGAGATCAAAAGCCGAGCTCCGCGACGTTCGAATCACCCGAATATCTCGCACCGAGCCGTCCCGCATGATGGTAAAGGTCACTTCTGCTTCCAACGCGCCCGACCCCGCTGGCCGGGCCCACCGCCGCAAGATCTCATTGGTTAGGTTCCGAAGGTAGGCCGGATCGGGAAACTGCTTCCCGTCTTCCACCCGGACATTCGCTACGTCGGTCCCGACGCCAGGCGTCTCGCCCGGCGCGAGTGGCGTCGGGGCCTTGGGGGGCGGGGTCGGCTCCACTTTGGGCGGGACCTTGGTCGGCGGCGGCGACTTGACCGGGGCCGTCTTGGCCGGGGTTGGTTTCGGGGCGACTTTCGGCGGCGCCGGCGGGGACGGGAGGGCCGCTGGGGCCGCGGAGGCTGTTGGTCGCGGCGCGGCAACGAGCTCAACCTGGTAGACGATCGGCGGCATCGCCGGCGACGCCCGGGATGAAATCAGCACCATCGCAACCAACCCGCCGTGGACCGCGAGGGTTCCCGCGGCACCGGCCACCATTCCCTGACGAGGCCTCTGCGACTCGGCCCTCATCCTCATCGCGAAAGATCTTCCTGCTCGGTGACCAACCCAGCTGAGGTAATCCCCGCCTCGTGCAAGGCCGCAATGACCCGAATGACGTTCCCGTACGGCGTGGCCCGATCGCCGCGAACATAGACGCTCGAAGCCCGTCGCCGATCCATCAGTTGGCGAACCGTCGCGCGGAGTTCGGCCTGGGTGACCCGAATATCATCGACGAAAATCTGACCCTGGCGGTCGACGGTGACGACGATCCCGTCCTTGGCCGCCAACGGCGTGGCCTTGGCCTGCGGAAGTTCGACGTCGATGCCGCCTTGCATGATCGGGGCGGTGATCATGAAGATGATCAGCAGCACCAATGCCACGTCGACCAGCGGAGTAATGTTGACATCCGCGTTGATGGCGGGCGTGCGCCGCCGCCCGATCCCGGCCCCCCCGACGCCGCCGGCCATCAGAGCCACCGCTCTTTCGCCATCCACCCGACCAATCCGTTGGCGAACCCTTCCATCTCCCCTTCCAAAGCCGCTGCCTTCCCCGCAAAATAGTTGTAAGCGACCAACGCCGGAATCGCCGCGGCAATGCCAGCGACCGTGGTAATCAACGCCTCGGCGATCCCGGGGGCCACCGCCGCGATGTTCCCGGCGCCTTTCTGGCCCATTCCCAAGAAGGCGTGCATCACGCCAAGCACGGTGCCCAGGAGCCCCAACAACGGGCTCACACTCCCGACCGTGGCCAAGGACCCGATGAACCTGGCCGCGGCGTCACGTTCGGCCCCAACCTCCTTCCCCAAGACCATTTTGAGCGCCTCGAGCTGGGTCGACGACAGGTTGACCGGCCCGGCCGGCCCGTCCTTAAGGACACCGGGGACCAGATCGTTATAGAAACTCATCGCCTCCCGAAAAATCCTGCCCAAGGGCGACGAAGGCAGCTTGAGGACGACCCGATGAGCATCCTGGAGCCTGGGCGCCCCCTCCAGGGCCTGAAGCAACCGGGCGTTCTGGGACCGAAGCCTCCGAAGCTGCCAGCCCTTCTGACCGATCACGAACCATGAAATGACCGAGAAGAGGGCCGTGATGAACAAGACGACTTTGGTACTTGGAGTGGCCACCGCGAGGAGCTGCCAGGCCGAGGTCGGGATCAGGGAAGACGCCTGGAGAGCCAAGTGCATCCGTACTCCTTCATGGGATTCGAAATCGAAGCCGCTGGGCGGGAGACGCGCCAGCGCTCGATTTCGTGACACCCCTGAAGATAAAACGAAGCGGGGCCGTTGGGACGGCCCCGCCAGAGTTTGCCGGCCCTGTTAGGCTGCCGGGCTTAGGAGGGAAGCTTGCCAACCATCCTGATCCGAGTGCCGGGTGGGATGTCAGGTGAGATCACGTTAAGGATCTTCACTGTCGCGGTTCGATCTCGAACGTGGACGACCTGCAGCACGGCCATCAACTCATCGACCGTGTCCGAGGCACCGGGGCGAGGCGCCACATCCCGGCGAACCTCAAAGACATCGCCACGAGCGACTCCATCCCGCTTACCCTTGTCGATGAATAAGAAGCCCTGAGGGTGCTTGAGTTCCCGAGCCTCTCGCGGAGCCAGGATCACGCCCCGGAGCCCGTTGGCCACCGGTTGGGCCCGGGTCGAACCACCATCGAAGAACTTCTCGGCTGGGATGGTGCTTTGGCCGTTCCGGATCGGGCCGTACACCGAGACGACCGTGCCGATGGCCTGCTTCCCGTTCATCCCGGAGATCCGAACCATGCCGGTCGGGGTGACGATCTCACCGTACCCGGTCGGACCTTCGCTCGTCTGCACGATCAGCAGCGAATCGCCGATTTGGTACTGCGCGCCGACTGGAGGAACCACCGCGACCTCGGTAAACATCGTCGCGGTCGCCCGCTCGCTCAGATTCCGAATCTGCTGCGGGGTCACCGACCCGAGGAGTTGGCCGAATGGCAAAGACTCTCCCTCGGTGAGGTACCCGGCGGAAAAGAACTCTCCTTTTCGGAGGGGCTTATACGGCTGCTCCCGATAGGTCCGGAGAGCCGTCTTCGCGTCGATCCCTTTGCGCTTGGCAAAGAGGGAATCGTTCCGGGGCTCTTGCTCTTCGGGTTCCATGACGACAGCCGGTCGCTCTGGCTGGGGCGTCGGTTTCGTCATTTCCTGCGGCTTGGCCCCTTCCTGCGGCTTGGCCACCTCTGGTGGCTTGGCCGTTGCTTGCGGCGGAGTCATCACAGGTTTCGGCACCGCGGCAACGGGTGCGTTGGCTTCCGGCACCGGCGCGGTCTCGGCGGCCGCGGTAATCCGCAGCACCTGGCCCGGCACGATATGACTCGGGTCGGAAATCCGGTCGGTGTTGAGTTGGTAGATCTGGTTCCAGAGCGCCTGGTCTCCCAAGAACTGCCTGGCGATCGAAAACAGCGTATCACCGGGTTTGACGGTGTACGTCGCGGGCTTTTTCACCGGTTGGGCCTCAGCCGCCGACAACGGGCCGGCGGCCGCGCCCAACAGCATCAACGCCAGCGAAACTTTAGAACGGTAGATCATCGTCCTCGGCATCAAGGGCCTCCGGAAAATCGTCGAAGGATTCCGATTTCTGCGGCGCCGATGCGGCCGCAGCACTCGCCTTCGAAGGCGCGAAGGACTCACCCTCGGCGCCGCCGCGTCCGGACAACATGATCAGCTCCCGGGCTTGGATCTCGGTGGTGTACCGAGTTTGCCCTTCGCGATCCTGCCAGCTCCGATACTCAATGGCGCCCTCGACGTAGACCTTGTCGCCCTTCTTGCAATAGCGTTCTGCTACGTCAGCAAGATTTGAGCCTTTGTTGTTCCAGATGATAACCCGATGCCATTCCGTCTTTTCCTGCATTTCACCGCTCTGGTTTTTCCACCGGCGCCCGGTGGCGACCGAGAGGGTGGCGACCCGGCCACCATTGTTGGTACTCCGGACTTCGGGATCGGCGCCAAGGTTGCCAATCAAGGTCACTTTGTTGAGACTGCGGCTCATCGGTTTCTCCTCAAGTTCGGGTCGGTGTTATCGTCAACGCCGCCCAAGATAATGTGGACTTAACTCCTTGCAACAACCAAAGATATGTCATTTGTATCAAATAACCGCAGCGCTAAGATCAAGTCGCAGTATCAGCCCATTTTCTCGTGGTTTTCGATAATAGTCCGGCCGCAAGCCGACCGCCCGGAACCCCCGACAGGCATAGAGCGCCTTGGCCGACTCGTTTGACTCCCGAACCTCCAGAAATACCTCCCGGGCACCCCCAGCCAGCGCACCAACCAGGGCGGCGTCGAGCAGCCGTCGGCCCTGCCCCCGCCGCCTAAACCTGGGCAGTACGGCGAGGTTAAGGATCTCTGCCTCCCCGGCGATCACCCGGGCAAAGGCGTATCCTGCAAGGCGCATTTCCGGCCCATCGGAGACTACCACAAACCCGATTACCGTTTCGTTTTGAAACAACTCAACGATGCCCGCAGCACTCCAGGGATCGTCGAAACACACTCGTTCTGCCGCCGCAATCACCGCTGCGTCAGCTAGGACCGCGGGCCGGATCGGCCAGGAGTCGACCATTCGCCTTCTCCCATCGCGCCTGGGCCTCGGCCGGGCGCCCGTAATCGGGCTCCCAACCGGCAAGATCCTCCAGCCGGCGGGCCCCACCGGGCCGGCCAACCAACCCAAGCAGGGCCCGAGCGGTCGGCGCCCCCGCCGGCGCTCCGATCATTCGCGCCGGAGCCGCCCAATCCAACTCGGCCCGTCGTTCCGCGGGAAGGTCGCTCACAACCGCGTCAAGCACCAGGTGCGGTCCGAAGCCGCTCACCGGGCTGACCACGGTTGGTTGAAGCAGCGTCTCGATCGACGCCGAGCCGTTGAGTCGGTACACGGCTCCATAAAACTCGCCGCGGAGAGCCGAACCAAGGCCGGCCACAACACCCGCTCCATCGGCCACGACCGCCCGAACCAGCAACGTGGAGGCAGTCCAGACCCGAATCTCACGGCCCCGACATACTCCCTTGGCCCACGCCGCACCGACCCGGAGGCCGGTAAAGCTGCCCGGCCCGTCGCTCAGGGCAAGGTCCGTCACCTGGCCGAGGACCAGGCCAAGATCTCCTAACGTCTCAAGGACTAACGGCACCAACCACCCAGCATGGCGCCGGGCGCCCACGGCCGTCCGTTCGGCAATGGCGCCGGCCGCGGAGGCCGCCACCGACAGCCGGTCGGTGCTCGTTTCGATCGCCAGCGCAATCATGGGATGATCTCAACCCAACGGCGATCCGGCTCCTCCGCATGGGTCAACCGAACCCGCACCGTGGGGGTCGCCGCCCAGACTCCGGCCCGGGCGGGCCACTCGATGAGCAAGACATCCCCGGCGGTCAGCCGTTCCCAGTCGAGATCGTGGGCGTCGTCGGGCTGCCCAATACGATAACAATCCACGTGAAAGACAGCCCCCCGGCGGCCTTCGTAGTGGTGGACGAGTGAATAGGTCGGGCTCGTCGCCACCGAGTCGACCCCGAGGGCCCTCGTCATTGCCTTGACCATCGTGGTCTTCCCGGCCCCAAGGTCGCCCTCGAGCCAGACTACCGCGCCTGGCTCCAGGCGCTCGGCGAGCGCCCCTGCTTTAGCGACGAGTTCGGGCTCGGACACCAATTCGACCACGTTAGGCCCGGGCCCGCCTGGTCGACCGACTGATCGGGCCGGAGGCCGGTCGGGGCACATTGCCGGCGTTCACCGCCCTGAGTTCATTGAGCTGATCACGGAGCATGGCCGCCAATTCGAACTCGAGATTGGCCGCGGCTTCCCGCATCTGCTGCTCCAAAGCCTGGATCGCCTTGGCCCGATTGGCCGGATCCCGAAGGTCAACGACTGCGGCCCGTTTGTCCTTCGCTGGTCGGTCGGACCGGGCATCGGCCACGTGAGTTGAGAGCCGGACCTCCGCCAATGACTTGATGATCGACCGCGGCGTGATCCCATGTTCCGTATTGTAGGCCATTTGGCGCTTGCGGCGGCGATCCATTTCGTCGATCGCCCGCTGCATCGACCCGGTCATCCGGTCGGCATAGAGAATCCCGAGGCCGCTGACGTGCCGGGCAGCCCGGCCAACCGTTTGGATCAGCGACCGATCGCTCCGAAGGAACCCTTCATTGTCGGCGTCAAGAATGGCCACGAGGGACACTTCCGGCAGATCGAGGCCCTCGCGGAGGAGGTTGATTCCCACCAGGACGTCGAAGTCACCCAGCCGAAGGCCTCGAAGAATCTCCATCCGCTC
>JAYVJS010000454.1:0-2518 GCA_043769075.1 Gemmatimonadota bacterium
AGTTTCACAAAGACCCCGCGAGCTTCACGAAAATGCTCGACGTGTTTGCGGAGTGGGGGTTGTTCAAACGACTGAAGGAGACGTTCCAGTTTACCGAAAAGGGGATCTTCTTTGCCAAACGAGCATCAGCGTTTGGCGTGACAGTGTCCTACCTCCCCACCCTTCGGGCACTGGACGAGTTGATTTTCGGCAACCCATTGTGTCTTCAGTCCGAGCCAGGCCAACCGGAAAAGCACGTTGATCGCGAAATGAACGTGTGGGGGAGTGGCGGGGCCCACGCGACGTACTTCAGCAAAGTCGACGACATCATCATCGAGTTGTTCAATCGCCCGATCCACGAGCAGCCGAAGGGCGTCCTCGATATGGGTTGCGGCAACGGAGCCTTCCTCGTCCACCTGTATGAGGTCATCGCGACTCGGACGGCTCGAGGTCGGATGCTCGATGAATACCCGTTGTTCCTCATCGGCGCTGACTTCAATCAAGCAGCCCTGAAGGTGTCGCGCACCAAGCTGATTCAATCGGATATCTGGGCCAAGGTTATCTGGGGCGACATCGGTCAACCGGACCTGCTCGCCCAGGACCTTCAAGAGCTCTACGACCTGGACCTCAAACAAATCCTCAACGTCCGGACCTTTTTGGACCACAATAGAATCTGGGAAGAACCAAGTATTGAAGCCCCTCGCGGCCCGGCGCATTCAACAGGAGCCTTTGCCTACCACGGCCGGCGCTTACCCAATGACCTGGTTGAAAGAAGCCTGTTGCTGCATTTCAAGAAGTGGGCTCCCTACGTCCGAACCTTTGGGCTCCTCGTGATCGAGCTGCACACGATCCCGCCGGAACTCACAGCCCGGAATCTTGGTCGCACCGCGGCGACGGCCTATGATGCGACTCATGGGTATTCGGATCAGTACATTCTGGAAGTGAGCGAGTTCTTGCGGCTCGCCCGCGAAGCCGGACTCGAGGCCCAACCCCAGTTTCAATTCAAGTTTCCGAATAGCGACGTGGCGACCGTGAGCATCAACATCCTCAAGGGTGCAGAGTCGGCCTTCGACAGGCAGTCCGAACCCAGATCGGCATGACGGGCCGAAGGCCCTGGGCTCCGCGGCCTAGACCTATGGAAAACTCCACCAGATGGCGGCCCAACTCTTGGGCCGAGGGCGTCGCGGTCGCCCAGCCGGCGTGCCCGCGCCGGTTCCGGTTGTCATTCAGAGAAAGTTGACCGACCGATCGACTGAGCGTAATGGCGACGCTACCGGCCGGCTCAAGCTCGTATTCGAAGAATCCGGGCCACTCGAGCCGGAACGGGGGGACCTGCCCGCCCGCATCCAGAAATGCCTGAGCGGGCGCCGTCGCCAATCGGGCTTCGTCCGGCCACGAATCATCGGCTCGGCCAGCGGCCCGGTGCTCGCTGCCTAACGGGGCGCCGACCTCGACGCCATCCGGTGCGACTCCGGGAAACCAGACCCGTAGCCGGTGGTTCGTCGCCCAGTTGTCGTACTCGATTCGAACCTCGACGTGTGGACTCCCCGCCTCAAGCGAGACCACCGTTCGCCCGTGCACCGCGCCGCCGGTTCCGCGATCCACCGTCCAGCCAACTTCGATCGCGGCCAGCAGCGGGCCGGCGGCCACCGGTCGAACGCCGTGAACCCGGGCTCGGCGACGGCTCCCCGGCGTGATATCGGGGGTATAGAGGTCGCCTCGGTCGGCTTCGGAATCAACCCTGACCAATCCGCTCAACCGCTGACCGGTCTCCAAGTCCGTCAAGGTCGCCAAGCCGTCTCGGCCGACACCGACGTGGACCAGCCCGTTCTCCATCCCCAACTCAGTGGATCGGACAGCGTTCGGCGGATCGACCGCGGGGCCGGACCCCTCCTCCACCTCGAACCGGGTCACCTCGCGCCCGGCGAGGTTGTCCGCCCAGACCGCCACCCAGACCCGATCGACCACGTCGAGGTCGGGATAGTGGCGGGACGCATCGACCCGCTCCAAACCGGGGGCCACTCGAAGAACCTGGACTGGAACGGGCGCGCCGGTAGGCGCTACGAGGTGAAAGGTTCGATAACCGAGACCCTCGTTCGGCTCCCGCAAACCAGGCGGGCCCACCAGAACGTCCCGGTCGAACCAAGTCGTCTCCGCCACCACCACACCGGAAAACGACGGGCGATTCGGATTCCAGACCGCCAGCATCGGCCCGGTATGGTTTGGCGATTCGCGAGCCAGATCGGGATCGTGTCCGAGCCGTTGGAATACTGCCGACCGAACGGCCTCGGAGGTCAACGCCGAGACCCCGTCGAGCCGTACCGCCTGCTCGGCCGCGACCGAATCCGCAATCGACCCGCAGATCGTGTCGTGAAACTGGGCTTGGATCAGCCCCCGCCACGCGTGCTCAATCACCGGACCTTCGGTCAGTCCGGTGGCCGCGATCAATTGCTCCTCCGCCGCCGCGTGGCGGCGAGTCAGCCGGCTCCGGGCGGAATGAGCGCCTTGCAGCGACCAGGCATAGCCGGCCGAATCGCGC